>DASYPG010000412.1:0-2861 GCA_036006885.1 Burkholderiales bacterium
ATCGACTCCCGGGCTTTGCGCGCGGCGCCCGGCTGAGCGTCGAATACGAGCGTGCGTGCGCCGCATTGGGCGAGCACCTGGACGATGCCGCGTCCCATGGTGCCCGAGCCGGCGACGCCGGCGACCAGATCGGCGCGGGAAGCGTCTAGCATGAAGGGGAAAACCGTATTGTAGTAGCTATAATCCAACGCGAGGAAAGGAGGAGGTCGGCAATGAGGCGCATGCTGGCAGCGGTCCTGTTCGCGCTGCTTTCCGCACTGCTTTGCATTGGGTGCGGCGGGGCTTTCGCGCAGGCCTTTCCATCGAGGCCGATCACCCTGATCTGCCCCTGGCCGGCGGGAGGCACCACCGACCTGCATTTGCGCAAGCTCGCGGAAATCGCGGCCCGGCACCTGGGCCAGCCGGTCGTCATCGAGAACCGGCCAGGCGGTACCGGGATGAATGGACCGGTGGCGATGGCGAAGACCGCGAAGCCCGACGGCTACACGATCTCGCAGCTCTCGATCAGCGCTTACCGCGTGCCTTACATGCAGAAGGTCGATTGGGACCCGCTTGCAGACTTCTCCTACATCATCGGCGTTTCCGGCTACACCTTCGGCATCGTGGTCAAGGCGGATTCGCCGCTCAAGTCGTTCGGGGACCTGATCGAGTTCGCGAAGGCCAACCCCGGCAAGCTGTCGTATGGCACGCCGGGCACGGGCAGCTCGCTTCACCTGGCGATGGAGGAGATCGCGGCGAAGGCCGGCGTGCAGTTCCTGCACGTGCCGTTCAAGGGGCAGGCCGATTCGGCGCAGGCGCTGATGGGCGGCCACATCATGGCGCAGGTCGATTCGACGGGTTGGGCGCGACAGGTCGACGCGGGCAGCTTCCGCCTGCTCGCGACGCTCGGCGACCGGCGCACGCGCTGGAACGCACCGACCGTCAAGGAGCTGGGCATCGACACCGTCTCGAACTCGCCGTATGGACTGGTCGCACCGAAAGGCCTGCCGCAGCCGGTGCTGAAGCGCCTGCACGACGCCTTCAAGGCTGCGAGCGACGATCCGGAGAACGTGAAGACACTGCAGCAGCTCGACCAGCTTTATTGGTACAAGTCGAGCGAGGACTATGCTAAGTGGGCAGCCGAGACGCTGCAGGCGGAGCGCGCCACCATCGAGCGCGTGGGATTACTGGCCAAATAGGGGGCGCCATGAAATACCAGAGAATCCTTCTTGCATACAACGGCTCCAAGGAAGGCAAGCGGGCGATGCTCGAAATCGGCGACCTCGCGAGCTTCCTGAAGGCCGAGACGCATCTGCTCGCGGTGGCGAGCATGCCGCCGAGCCTTTTCCTCACCGAGGGCTTCGTGCCCGAGGAGCTGCTCGAGGAGGAGAAGAAGCGCACCCAGAGCGTGCTCGACGAGGGCATCCGCTCTCTGCGCGATCGCGGCTTCAACGCCACGGGCCATCTCGCGGTGGGCGAGCCGGTCGAGGAGATCTGCCGCCTCGCGAAGAGCCTGCGCACCGACCTCATCGTGGTGGGCCACAACCAGAACACCTCCTTTGCGGCGCGCTGGTGGAAAGGCTCGGTCGGCGCATCGCTGCTCGATTACGCCCCGTGCAGCATCCTGATCGCCTTGTCGCAAACCTAGCGCAGCGCAATTGATGCTGAAAGGCCGGCTCGAAGACGACCGCATGCTCACCGGTAGGGGACGCTATGTCTCCGACTGGAATCTCCCCCGGCAGGCGCACGCTTATTTCGTGCGCTCCGACCGCGCGCACGCCGAGATCGTTTCCATCGACAAGCAAGCCGCGCTCGCCAGCCCGGGCGTGCTGGCGGTGTTCGCGGGCGCGGACCTCAAGGCGCTGAAGTCGCTGCCGGCGGCGCTGCCGGCAAAGGGCCGCGGCGGAGCCGAGCTCATCAACCCCGGGAGGCCCGCGCTCGCGCAGGGACGCGTGCGCTTCGCCGGCGACGCGGTCGCGCTGGTAGTCGCCGAGAGCGCTGTCGCGGCGCAGGACGCGGCCGAGCTCATAAACGTCGAATACCGGGATCTGCCGGCGGTGATCACGGCGGACGAGGCCGTCGCCCCCGGCGCTCCTCTGGTACACCCGACGGTGCCGGGCAATATTGTTCTGGATTACGAATCCGGGGACGAGGCGTTGACGGAAAAGGCGTTCGCAAGCGCCGCGCGGATCGTCAAGCTGAGCGTGCACAACTCGCGCGTGGTCGGAAATCCGATGGAGCCGCGCGCCTGCCTCGCTGCCTACCTGCCGGCCGAGGGCATGTATCACCTCTACACCTGCACGCAGGGCGCGCCGATCATGCGCAACCAGCTCTCGGCGGTGCTCGGCGTGCCGCCGGAAAAGATCCGCGTGATCGCCGAGGAGGTCGGCGGCGGCTTCGGCGTGCGCTTCAACCTCTACCCCGAATACTGCGCGGCGCTGTTCGCGGCGAAGGCGCTCGGCTGCCCGGTGAAGTGGACCGGCACCCGCTCGGAAGTGTTCCTCGCCGACGAGCAAGCGCGCGACGTGCTCTCGCACGGCGAGCTCGCCCTCGACGCCTCGGGCCGCATCGTCGGGATGCGCTTCGACATGCTCGCCAACCTCGGCGCCTACCTCGCGCCCACCGGACCGTTCATCAACACGATCGGGATCGTGAACTGCCTTTCGGGCGTGTACGACGTGCCCGCGGCGTACGCGCGCATCCGGCTCGCGCTCACCAACACGGCGCCGATGGCCGCCTATCGCGGCGCGGGCCGTCCGGTCATGTCGTACGCGATCGAGCGCCTGGTCGAGCATGCCGCCACCGAGCTCGGCGTCGACGCCGCCGAGCTGCGCCGCAAGAGCTTCATCGCGAAAGACCGCTTTCCGTATCGGATCGCCGCC
>DASYPG010000413.1:0-2706 GCA_036006885.1 Burkholderiales bacterium
ATCGCGGTGCGCGCCGATGCGCCCTTCCGTACGCTCGAGGACACCTTCGGCGGCGTCGCCGGCTACACGCTCAAGGATTCGCAGTCGGGCTACTTCGCCTGGCGAACCCTGCTTCTCACGAAGCACCCGAATGCGAAGTACCGCCAGATCGTCGGCGGCCTCGTGAATCCGCGCGGCGTTATTCAAGCTCTTATGACCAACCGGATCGATGTGGGGCCGCTCGACGGCTACGTCTTCGACCTCCTGCGCGCCGGCGAACCGCAGTTCGCTTCGCAGGTGCGAGTCGTCGCCGTCACCGATCCAACCCCAATGCCGCCGCTGGTCGCCACCGCGCCTTTGAAGTCTCGTGAAGTGGAAAAGCTGAGACAGGCCTTTCTTCGGGTTCACGAAGAAAGATCCCTGGATCAGGCGCGCCAAGCCCTTCTCATCGAAAAATTCACGGTGCCCGACGTTTCCGTCTACGACGAAACGAAGCGCCGCGCCGAGCGTGTGGAGCGGGCCGACCCGTGGCCCTAACGCGCGTGCGCATGACGGTGAACGGCCAGCCGGTCGACGAGCAGGTCGAGCCGCGCACGCACCTCGCGGACTTCCTGCGCGAAAACGGCGGGCTCACCGGCACGAACCTCGGCTGCGAGCACGGCGTGTGCGGCGCCTGCACGCTCGAGATCGACGGCGCGCCGGCGCGCTCGTGCATCACCTTCGCCGCGGCCTGCGAAGGCGCCGTCGTGCGCACCATCGAGGGCTTTGCCGAGGATCCCGTGATGGGTGAGCTGCGCGCGGCATTCACCGCCGAGCACGCGCTGCAGTGCGGCTACTGCACGCCCGGGATGCTCGTCACCGCCCGCGACATCGTCATGCGCCTGCCCGACGCCGACGAAGCTCGGATCCGCCGCGAGCTCTCGGGCAATCTGTGCCGCTGCACCGGCTACGTCGGCATCGTGCGCGCCATCCAGCGCGTCCTCGCCGCGCGTCGGTAGTTGGTCTTCCACCACCTCGTCAAGCCGGCGGGGCGCGGCGTGCTGAAAGAGCTTCTCAAGTCGATTCCGGCCTAGCAGCGGCGTGTTACAGAACGCGCGTTGTGCACTTGGTCCGGTCTGCCCTTATCCCTTTTTCCAGTCAGGAACAACTTCATCGCCGTCCGCGGCCGCGCTTGTTAGTGTCGGCGGAAATGAAGATTACCTACGATCCGCCTCCGCCGCCGCGCGGCTGGCTCAGCCGAATCCTCGAAACGCTCGCCGCGATGGTGTTCGCGGCCCTGGCGGTGCTGCTCCCGCGCTGGCGCTAGTCGCAACCGAAATCGGGCTCTGACCCCGATTTCGGTACGATGCGGCTGATGCGCGCAGGCACCGACCGCTTCAAGGCATCGCTCGCGCGGGCTAAGGCCGCGCACCTCGACACGCTGCTCAAGGACGTGAGCGTCGACGAGGAGCGCGAGGCAACCGCCAGGCAGATCGAGGCGAGGCGGCTCGCCATCCAGCGCGACGTCGCCGACCCGCTCGCCGCGCGCGTGCGGCTCGAGCGCATCCTCAAGGGCAACGACCTTTCCGATATCTCCTACCTCGAGCAGGGCCTGGTCGCGGCGCGGCCGGTGTGCCGCATCGTGCTGCGCAGGAACGGCAGCCTGGTGGGCTACGGCACCGGGTTCCTGATCGCGCCGGGCGTGCTCATGACCAACCAGCACGTGTTCGAGGACGCCTCCTCCATCCAGGAAAGCATCGCGCAGTTCCGCTACGAGCGCGACGTGCGCGGCCTGGATGTCGCCTCGGTCGACTTCGGCTTTCGCCTCGCGTCCGCGCCGATCATCTCGAAGGAGCTCGATTTCGCGATCGTCCAGGTCGAGCCGCGCTCGGCGGGCGGCGCGGCGCTGGAGCAGTTCGGCTGGCTGCGCCTGGACCCGACGCCGGGCAAGGCGTTCGTCGGCGAATACCTCACGATCATCCAGCACCCCAAGGGCGAGCGTAAGCAGATCTGCGTGCGCGAGAACAAGCTCCTCAAGTACGCCGAAAAGGATCCCTACGTCTGGTACCAGACCGACACCGTCTCGGGCTCCTCGGGCTCGCCGGTGTTCAACAACTCGTGGGAGGTGGTGGCGCTGCACCACAGCTCGGTGCCGCAGACGAGGCGAGTCAAGGGAAAGGACGTCTGGCTCACCCGCGACGGCAAGCTCTGGAGCGCCGACATGGGCGAGGACGAGATCGCGTGGAAGGCGAACGAGGGCATCCGCGTGAGCCGCATCGTCGAGCACCTCTCGGCGAAGCACGCCACGCATCCGCTCGCGAAGTCGGTCCTGACAGCCAGGGATGCGCGCGCCATATGGGTCGACAGCGGGGTCGACAGCGGGGTCGACGGCGACGCCGGCAGCAGCATCGACGCGGGCGAGATCCAGGTGCGCAGCGACGGCGCCGGCAACATGCGCATCCTCATCCCCGTCGACATCAAGGTCGGCGCGTACGGCCTTCCGGTCGCCGCGCCCGCGATCGCAGCGACGGTGCTCTCCACGGTAGCCGCTCCGGTTCAGGTCGTCGACCCGCAAATCCCGCTGCTGGTCGAAAAAGTGCTCATCAACCAGTCGAACTACGCCAGGCGCAACGGCTACGACCCGAAGTTCCTGGGCGCCGCCAAGGTGCCGCTGCCCAAGGTCGCGAGCGAAAAGCTCGGCAAGCTGTTCCGTTTATCGGGCAAAAAGGCCGAGCTCAAATACTGGAA
>DASYPG010000414.1:0-2211 GCA_036006885.1 Burkholderiales bacterium
CCGCGGACACGTTCGCCGGCATCAACAAGGCCGACCGCTCGGAGCACCTGAACCTGATCTGGCGGCCGGTGGCCAACTTCGATGTCGGCGCGGAGCTGATCCACGCGCGGCGGGTGGTCACCGGCGGCGATTCGGGCACGCTGAACCGGCTCCAGTTCTCGGCGCAGTACAGCTTCCTGTGAACATCCGGCGCGCCATCGGTTGGACGCTTGCTGTGGCGGTGGCTGCCGCAATCGCCGCGGCGGCCTCCATGTCGCTCGCGGCCCAGTATCCCGACCCCGAGGACGCCGACTTCGAAGCGACCGACGTCACGGGAGTCAAGTGGGGACGCGACTTTCACTTGATGGGCGGAGACGGCGTGCCTCACGAGCTCGCGGACTACCGCGGCAAGGTCGTCGCGCTTTATTTCGGCTACACGCGTTGCCCGGACGTCTGCCCGCTGACCATGGCGACGCTGGGCGAGTCGGTACGGCTCCTGGGCGCGGACGGCAAGCGCGTCCAGGTCTTGTTCGTCACCGTCGATCCCAAGCACGACAAGCCCAAGGTCCTCGCCCAGTATGTGCGCTCGTTCCACGAAGGCTTCGTCGCGCTTTACGGAGATGCTGCGGCGACCAGGCGAACCGCTGCCGAATTCAAGGTCGAGGCAGGCGAGCACCACTCCACGCCGGTGTTCCTCTTCGATCCGACCGGGCGGCTTCGTCTCGTGGCGCACCCCGAGGCCAGCGCCGAATCGATCGCTCATGACATCCAGCGACTCCTACGCGGGCGCACGCAACGTGCGGGCGAGCTCGCGAATGTCGGCGACGGTTTCGAGGTTGCCGACGAGCGCGATGATGCGCTTCACCGTGGCCTCGGGCAGGAAGCCGGCCGCGGCAGCCTGCAGCTTTTCCTCGATCTCGGCGCGCTCTAGCGGATCCGACGGATCGCCCTTCGGGGCTGCCCGGCGATCGGCGTAGACCGTGCCTCCGGTCGTGCGTACCTCGACCGCCGCGCCCGTGCCCTCCACCCGCGGATCGATCTCGACTTTTACCTTGTCGCGGGCGAAGGCTTCGACTGCCGGATCTTGGAGGCGTCGCGGCTCGAACTGGTCGAGCCAGCAGCGCCGGTCTTGCAGCACGATGGCGGTGACGTACGGCGTCGAGAGCAGCGCCTTGAACTTGTCGTTCCACGCAAGCGTGCCGTGCATGTCGTACACGGTCTTGGACAAACCGACCCGGACGGCTGCGATGCGCTCCGGCGTGAGGTCATGCTTGTGAATCAGGTAAAGCAAACCCGTGATCACCGTCTGAATCGAGCTCGCCGCGGGCCACAGGCGCAGCGCTATGGTCTCGAGCTCCCAGCGCTTGCCGAGCCCGGCGGTCACCGCATCCGGGTTGCCGCCGTCGGAGTAGGCGTTGAAGAGGCCGCCGTCCTTGTGCGTGAGTATTTCATTGGAAGACAAGAAGCCTTGCTCGGCGAGCAGGGCGGCCAGGAGCCCCGACAGCGCGCCGCGCGACTGGTGGAACTTGATGGTCGGCGTGCCCCAGTGGGCGAAGGTTCCCGCGGACTGGCTGCCGGCGAGGCCGAAAGCATTGCGCTGGCGCCCGGCGTCGAGGCCGAGAAGCTTGCCTGCAGCGGCCGCGCCGCCGAAGGGGCCGATGACGCCGGGCGAGTGCCAGCCTTTGGCGCGAAATGCGGGATAGCGCGTGCCAAGGCCGACGCGGACCGTGCACTCAAGGCCCGCCGCAACGGCGGTGATTAGCGCGCGCCCAGTTGCGCCGTCGCGCTCCGCGATGGCGAGCGCCGGCGGGACGACCTGCGGCGTCGTATGGCAGAGCGTCGGCCGGTGCACGTCGCACACCGTGACCGCGGTGATCAGGTAGCCGTTGAGCAGCGTCGCGCCGGCGAGCGAGAGCGGCTCGCCGCCGATGACGGTCGCCTCGCGCGAGGTCCCGAGTGCCGCGGCAAGCGCACGGATCTGCTTCGATTCGTCTCCCTGCCGGCCGGCGATCGCGCTAGCGAACGTATCGAGCACGATATCCTTGACGCGCTCGCGCGTGCGCTCCGGGAGGTCTTCGTATCGCAATCCCGCGACGAAGCTCGCGAGCTCGGTGCTCGGCGTGGCGGTGCTCATCACTCGAGCTTCGCTCCGGAGTCCTTGACCGCCTTCGCCCATTTGCCGAGCTCCGACTTGACGAGCGCGGTGAAGTCCTCGGGCGTCGAGATCGCCGG
>DASYPG010000415.1:0-6138 GCA_036006885.1 Burkholderiales bacterium
GGGCCGTCTGGCGAAGCTGGGCCACGACCACGTAGTGTCGAGCCGCGAGCCGCGCGGTTTCGTCGACGCCGACAACGGCCGCTGCGACCTCTATGTCGCGGTGGAGAGCCTGGCGGTCGACGATCCGGCGCAGCGCGCCGCGGCCGGCTTCGACAGCACTCCGAGCGCATCCGACATCGCCGGCACCCGCAGCAACATGCTCGAGAAGGTGCTCGAGGCCGACCGATTTCCCTTCGTGGTGCTGCGCGTGCGCGGGATCGAGCAAGGCGCGCTGCAGGCCGAGCTCTCGGTCCACGGCGTGACGCGGCCGCTGCGCATCCCGGCCAAGATCGATGCTGGCGCGGAGCGCATCGAGGTCAGCGGCAGCTTCGCGATCAACCAGAGCGACTTCGGCATCGAGCCGTTCTCGGTGTTCGGCGGCGCCCTCGCGGTGCAGGACCGGGTCGACCTCTCGTTCGCGATCCGCGCGGCGGGCATCACGGACGCGAACTAGGCCGCAGCGCAGCAAACGAAAATGGAAGCGGCGATCCTGTACGGCATCCGTAATTGCGATACCGTGAAAAACGCGCGCGCCTGGCTCGACCAGCGTGGTGTTGAATACCGGTTTCACGACTACAAGCTCGCGGGCATCGACATGGCACGGCTCGACCGCTGGTGCGGTGAAGTCGGCTGGGAGCCGCTCCTCAACCGCGCCGGTACCACGTTTCGGAATCTGCCTCCTTTGAAAAAAGAATCCATGAACGAAGAGCGGGCCGTGGCGCTCATGCTTTCGCAGCCCTCGGTCATCAAGCGCCCGGTGCTCGAGCTGAACGGAAAGCTGATCGTCGGCTTCAAGCCCGAGCTCTACAAGCCCCTGCCGTGGTGAGCGACCCGCAGTTTGACGAGCGGTTCATGCGCCGGGCGCTCGAGCTCGCCGGGCGTGCGCAGGCCGAGGGCGAGGTGCCGGTCGGCGCGGTCGTGGTGCTCGACGAAAAGGTCATAGGCGAGGGCTGGAACCGCCCGATCTCGGCATCCGATCCGACGGCGCACGCGGAGATCCAGGCGATGCGCGCGGCCGCCTCCACCAGAAAGAACTATCGACTTGTCGGCGCGACGCTCTACGTGACGCTCGAACCGTGCGCCATGTGCGTGGGCGCCATGTTCCATGCCCGGATCCGCCGCGTGGTGTTTGGCGCCGCGGACCCCAAGACCGGCGCCGCGGGAAGCACATTAAATCTCTTTGAAGAAAAGCGTTTGAATCATCATGCCCTTGTCCAGGGCGGGGTGCTCGGCGCCGAGTGCGGCGCGCTGCTCAGCGATTTCTTCTCCTCGCGCCGATGAAGATCGAGATCAGCATTCCCCGGCAGACCCTGGTTTTAAGCGATGGTCGGCGCAACGTGCTGAAAACCTACCGCGTCTCCACGGCGAAGAAAGGCGCGGGCGAGAAGAACGGCAGCCTGCAGACGCCTCGCGGCCGGCACATCGTGCGCGCCAAGATCGGCGCCGGGCAGCCGCTCAACACCGTGTTCGTGCGCCGGCGAGCGACCGGCGAAGTCTGGTCGGCCGAGCTCCATGGAAAATTTCCCGGGCGCGACTGGATCCTGACGCGCATCCTCTGGCTCTCGGGCTGCGAGCCCGGGAAGAATCGGCTCGGCGACGTCGACACCATGCGCCGCTACATCTACATCCACGGCTCGCCAGATTCCGCCGAGATGGGCAAGCCCGGCTCGATCGGCTGCATCCGCATGCGCAACGCGGACATCGTCGAGCTGTTCGACCTCGTCGCCCCCTACACGCCGGTCGAGATCAAGGAGTGAGCATGCCTACCATCCTCATCACCGGCGCGGGACGCGGCCTCGGTCTGGAGCTCGCCCGCCAGTACGCGCAGGACGGCTGGCGCGTCATAGGCACCGTGCGCGACGGCGACCTGAAGAAGATCGGGGCGGAGTCCCTGAAGGTGGACGTGACCGATTTCGCCGCGGTGAAGGCGCTCCCGGCGAAGCTGAAAGGCGAGCCGCTCGACGTGCTCTTCTGCAACGCCGGGATCATCGGCAAGCGCGGCATGGCGCTCGGCAGCTTCGACTACGCCGAGTGGGAGAAGGTGCTGCGGGTGAACCTGCTCGGCGCCGCGGCGGTGATCGAGGTGCTCGCCGATAACGTCGCCGCGAGCGAGCGCAAGACCATCGCCGTAATGTCGAGCCGCCTGGGCTCGATCACGGAGACGAGCGGCATGACGCTGCCGTACTCGACCAGCAAGGCGGCGCTCAACTTGCTTGCGAAGGCGCTCGCCGAAACGCTGCGGCCGCGCGGCGTGATCGTCGCGGCGCTGAGCCCGGGCTGGGTGAGCACCGACATGGGCGGGCAGGGCGCGCCCCTCACGCCCGAGGTCTCGGTGCGGGGCCTGCGCAAGGTGCTCGGCGGCCTGCGGCGCGAAGACTCCGGCAAGTTCTTCTCCCACGACGGCTCGCAGATCCCCTGGTAGCGCTCAAGCGCCTCTCAGCCTCAAGGTCAAAGGCAAGGCAGCGGCGCAGAGAGCAGCCATGAACCAGAACGCCGGCGGCCCGAGCGAGCCGTACAGCGCGCCCGAGGCCAGCGTGAGAAGCGCGGCTGCGGCGCCGACGCCGGCCGTGGCGTAGAGCGCCTGCGCCGTGCCCTCGAATCCGGGCGGCACCGTGCGGGCGAGGACCCGCATGCACGCGAGGTGGAGCAGCGCGAAGGTCACGCCGTGCAGCGGCTGCACCAGCGCAATCGCAGCCACGTCCGCGGTCTGCGCCATGACCGCCCAGCGCAGCATGCCGGCACCAGCGGCGAGCGCCATGGCTCCGGCCGGCGTCAGCCGTCGCACCAGCAGCGGGCCGACGAACCAGAACACCAGCACCTCGGCGGCGACGGCTTCCGACCAAAGCAGGCTCGAGACCTCCGGGCTGATGCCGGCCGCGCTCCAGCGGATCACCGCGAAGGCGTCGTGCATGGCATGGCTGCCCAGGACCAGCGCCGCGACGAGCACCAGGCTGCGGTAGCTCGCAATCCGCAGCAACGCGCCGGCGCCGACGGTCGTTTGCGGTTTCGGCCTCTGGTGGTGCTCGATTTCGGCCACCCGAGTCGCGGCGAAAGCCGCGGCGCCGAGCAGCGCCGCCTGCAGCGGCACGATCACCACGAGGCCGAACGTTCCGATCGCCTGGCCCGAAACCAGCGTGCCGAGGACGAACGCCGCCGAGCCCGTGCCGCGCACCCGGCCGTACTCGAAGCTGCGCGCAGCGAGCGCCAGCGCGTCGGCGAGCACGGTCATCGGCGCGAGCGCCCATGCATGCAGCATCATGACGGCAAGCACCATCCAGAATCCGCGCGCCGACAGATACCCCAGCGTCGCCAGGGCCGCGGCGGCGATCGAGACGACCAGCATCACGCGCAGCGCGTGCACCAGATCCGCAATGCGGCTGGCCAGGGGCGCCGAGACGAGCCGCACGCAGGTGCCCGCGGCGAGCGCCAGTCCGATCTCCTCGGGCGACAAGCCGCGCTCCCTCAAGAACGCAGGCAAAAACGGCGAAGCCACGCCGTAGGCCGCGTACATCGCGGCGTAGAGCGCGACGAATTTGGGCAGCGCCGTCACTTCAGAAGCGCGGCGATACTCTCCCGGTAGGGCGGGGAAGCAATGCCCTTCTCGCAGATGATTCCAGTGATGAGCTCTGCAGGAGTCACGTCGAAGGCGGGATTGCGCACCGAAACGCCCTCGGGCGCCCAGCGCGTGCCGCGGTAGCCGGTGACTTCGGAGGCGGGCCGTTCCTCGATGGGAATGCGCGAGCCGTCCTGGATTTTCGGATCGAAAGTAGAGCAGGGCGCGGCGACGTAGAACGGGATGCCGTGGCGCTTGGCCAGCACGGCGAGCGGATAGGTGCCGATCTTGTTCGCGACGTCGCCGTTGGCGGCGATGCGGTCGGCGCCGACGATCACCAGGTCGACCTCGCCGCGCGCCATCAGGTGTCCGGCCATGCTGTCGGTGATGAGCGTGCAGGGGATGCCCTCCTGCACCAGCTCCCAAGCGGTGAGACGCGCACCCTGTAGGTAGGGGCGGGTCTCGTTGGCGATTACGGAGATTTTCTTGTCTTTGGCTGAGCGGATCACGCCGAGCGCCGTGCCGTAGCCGGCGGTTGCGAGGGCGCCGGTGTTGCAGTGAGTCATGACGCGCGCGCCTTCGGGGATGAGCTCTGCGCCCAGCTTGCCCATCGCGCGGTTGGCTGCGAGGTCTTCTTCGTAGATGGCGATGGCCTCGGCTTCGAGGTTCTTCGCCTTCTTCATTCGCTCGAGCGCCCAGAAGAGGTTCACAGCCGTGGGGCGGCTCCGGGCAAGAACATCAAACGATTCCGGGGAGCCCTTGGAAAGGACAACTCCAAAAGCCGCGGCGCAGCCGATCGCCGGAGCGCCGCGCACCACCATGTCGCGGATCGCGCGCGCGACCTCCTCGGCGCTGCGGCAAGCGACGTACTCGGTCTTCTCGGGAAGCAGGCGCTGATCGAGGAGCTCGAGGCGGTCGCCTCGCCAGCGGATGGGCTGGACCGCCTCGGACATCAGACGACGCGCTCGTTGCCGCCGTCGACTGGAACCTGCGCCGCAGTGGTCTTGGCGAAGAGCTGTCCGCACATCTCGGCGGCGAGCTCGGCCACGTCTTTGGACGCCACCTCGGTCTTGAGGAGGTTGTTTTTCTTGTACTGCTCGACGGTCAGGTTGTAGGCCTTGGCGCGCGAGGCGAGCACCTCGTCGGTCCAGAGCGCGGTGTCGTACACCGCGTTCGGATGCAGCGAGTTGATGCGGATGCCGTCCTTGGCCCACTCGAGCGCCGCCACGCGCGCGAGCTGGTTCAGCGCAGCCTTCGAGGCCGAATAGGCGGCCGCGCCGGGTCCCGGCGCCGGAACGTTCTTCGAGCCGATCACCACGATGCGCCCGCCGCACGGCGCGAGCCGGAGGAGCGCATGACAGGCCTGCATGACGAGGAGATTCGCCTCCACGTTCACCGTCATCGCGGCGCGCCAGCTCTCGGCGGGAATGTCCTGGATCGACTGCGAGGAGGGAAAGATGCCGGCGTTCAGTACCAGCATGTCGACGCCGCCGAAGCGCTTGACGGCTTTTTCCAAAGAATCATTCACCACTTTGCGGTCGGTGAGGTCGCAAGTGAGCCCCAGAAGGTCCGGGCGCGCCCACATGCCTTCGATCGCGGGGTTGCGGTCCAGCCCGACCACCGCTGCGCCGCGCTTGAGGAACGCCTCGACGCAGGCCTTGCCGATCCCCGAGGCGGCGCCGGTGACGAGCGCGACCTCGCCGGTGAAAGGGGGAGGGGAGCCGGCCTTGCGCAGCTTCGCCTGCTCGAGGTCCCAGTACTCGATGTCGAACGTGTGCTGCTGCCCGAGGGCCCGCCAGCCGCCCAGCGCCTCGGCGCGCAGGATCACGTCGATGGTGTGGTCGTAGAGCTCTTCCACGATCGCAGCGTCCTTCGCCGTGCGGCCGGCGGCGGCGAACCCCAGCCCCGGGTCGAGCGCCATGCGCGGCGCTGCATCGAGCATGCTCTTTTTCTCCTTCGCTCTGGCGGAGAAGCGCTCGAAATACTCACGGTAACTGCTTGCGTATCCGGCTACGTCGCGCCCGAGCATCGGGAAAGGCTTGGTCCGGATCACGTGGTCGGGCGTCGCGGGGCCTTGCTGCGAGAGCTTCTCGACGTCGGGCCGCCGCGCGAAGGCGAGGAACTTCTCGCTGTCGTTGAGCCTTACGATCATCGGAAATCCGGCCTGGTCGGACATCGCTCGCCTGAGCTTCGCGATGTCCTCCCGGTTGAAAGCCGAAACGGATTCGCTTCCCCCCGCGGGGGAAGAACCGAGGTGCCATGCCTTCTTCTTTGCCAGGTACTCCTCGGCCATCGACACGAGCTCGACCATGAGCTCGTAGGAAGTCCGCGCGTCCGGGCCGAACGAGAACACGCCGTGCGAGAGCAGCACCATGCCGACGGTGCTCTTGCCGGCCTGCTTCGGGAACTCGCGCGCGCAGTAGGCCGCGAGGTCGAAGCCGGCCATGATGTAGGGGATCACCACCACGCGCTCGCCGTAGATCTCGCGGATGCGCTTGTCGCCCTCCGGCGCGTTCGACACGGAGAGCACCGCGTCGGCGTGGGTG
>DASYPG010000416.1:0-6566 GCA_036006885.1 Burkholderiales bacterium
CTCATGGTCGAGGCGACGCACGTGACGCGCGAGGGCCGCATCACGCACGGCTGCACCGGGCTCTACAGCGACCACAACGAAGCCTCAATCAAGAAAGTAATAGAAGTCTGCCGGACGGTGTCGAAGTCACCCATCGGGATCCAGATCGGGCACGCGGGGCGTAAGGCGTCGTCGCAGGTGCCCTGGGAAGGCCGCGATTTCCTCAGCCCGGATCAATCGCCGTGGCCGACAGTGGCGCCGTCGCCGCTTCCGTTCGGCGAGCGCTGGCACGTGCCTCACGAACTATCCACCAGCGAGATAAGAGCGATTGTGGAGGCCTTCGCCGCTTCCGCCGGCAGGGCGAAGAGGATCGGCTTCGACGTGCTCGAGCTGCACTCGGCGCACGGCTACCTACTGCACCAGTTCCTCTCGCCGCTATCGAACCGCAGGAACGACGAGTACGGGCGCGAGCGGATGAAGTTCCCGCTGGAAGCGGCTCGAGCGGTCCGGGAAGTTTGGCCTCGAGAAAAAGCCTTGGGAGCGCGCATCAGCGCCAACGATTGGGCGGAAGGCGGTCTCGGTCCGGATGACGCGGTGGCTTACGTGCGCGAGTTGGAGCGCGTGGGCTTCGACTATGTGTGCGTGTCGAGCGGCGGGCTGGTTTCGCACGCGCGGCTGAACGTGGGTCCGGGCTACCAGCTGCCGTTCGCCCACCACGTCAAAAAGAACACTTCTCTCTCCATCAGAGCCGTCGGCATGATCGCCGATCCCGACCAGGCCGAAGCCGCGGTCGCCGAAGGCAAGGCCGACATGGTGGCGATGGCGCGCGCCTTCCTCGACAACCCGCGCTGGGTGTGGCACGCGGCGGAGCGCTTCGGCGTCAAGCTCGACTATCCGCCGCAGTACGCGCGCGCGCGCCACGACGCCTGGCCGGGGTCGAAGCTCGTCAGGCGCTCTTGACGAGCTCCTCGAGCATCTCGTAGGGCTGGGCGCCGACCACGCCGCGTTTGCCGACGACGTAGGTCGGCACGCCGGTGACGCCGTACTCGCGTGACTTCTCCCAGTCGGCATCGACCGCGGCTTTGTGGGTCCGCTTCTCGATGACTTCGCGCGCTTGAGCCTGGTCGAGCTCAAGTTGATTTGAAATTTGAACCAGGACTTCGGGGTCGCCGATGTTTTTCCCGTCGACGAAGTAGGCGCGGAAGAGGGCGTCGTGGATGGCTTCGCCGCCGGGCTGCGACACCGCCCAGGCTGCGAGCTCCTGCGCGAGCCGGCTGTTGAAGGTCATCTTGCGATCGCCGTAGGGCAGCCCCTCGGCCGCCATGCGCGCGCGCATCTGCGCCTGCATCTTCGGGATGTCGTAGCCGCGCCCGGCGAAGAGCGCCTCGAGGCTCCTGCCTTCCGGCGGCGTATCGGGATGCAGCGGGAAGTGCACGAACTTCACCTGCACGCCGTGCTCCTTCTGCAGCCGCGCGACCCGCGCAAACCCGAGGTAGCACCAGGGGCAGACGTAGTCGGAAAAAACTTCGATTACCCGGGGTTCGGTCATGTCGGCATTGCCTTGTCGGAAGCGAGCGCGAGCCAGCCGCGGATGATGCGGTACAGCACCCAGATGCCCGTGATCACCCAGATCGCCCAGGCGAAGGGAATCCCGACGAGCGTGACGAACAGGATCACCGCGACGAGCACCCACAGCGCGGCGAACCAGAAGGTGCGGATCTGCCACGAGAAGTGCGAGTCGAGCCAGGTCCCGCGCACGTCCGAGCGTTTCACGTAATTGATGATCACCGCGATGATCGACGGCCAGCCGGTCAGGAACGCCGTGACCACGAAGGCGGCGCTGACGAGGCCGGTGAGTGCGCTGAAGGCGTGCAACGCGTAGATGACGTGGGTGAGGGTGACGGGGCCTTCGCGCGGAACGAGGCCGGACGGCGCGGACGACATGCGTATATCTTAGCGGCTGTAGTGAAGCTGAAAGACCTCCTCTCGCTCGAAGACTTCGAGGACGCCGCGCGGCGGGTGCTGCCGCGTCCCATTTTCGGCTACGCCGCGGGCAGCGTGGAGACCGGCGCCTCGCTCCGAGCCAACCTCGCGGCCTGGGACGAGCTCGCCTTCGTGCCGCGCATGCTTGTCGACACCACGGTGCGCACGCAGAAGGCGGTGCTCTTCGGGCGGACCTACGACGCGCCGTTCGGCATCGCGCCGATGGGCGGCACCTCGATGGCGGCCTACCAGGGCGACGTCGTGCTCGCGCGCGCCGCGGCACAGGCGAACATCCCGATGCTGATGAGCGGCGCTGCGCTGACGCCGCTCGAGCAGGTGCGAGCCGCAGGCCCGACCGCCTGGTTCCAGGCCTATGTGCCGGGCGACGACGAAACGATCGGCCGCCTGGTCGATCGGGTCGAGCGTGCCGCGTACGACACGCTGGTGGTCACGTGCGACGTGCAGGTTGCCTCGAACCGCGAGCATTACATCCGCACCGGCTTTCACACGCCGCTGCGACCCACGCTGCGCCTCGCCTGGGACAGCGCGGTGCGGCCGCGCTGGCTCTTCGGCATGCTCCTGCGTACGCTCCTCACCCAGGGCATGCCGCACTTCGAGAACATGGGACCGCGCGTGCCGCTCATTTCGCGCACCGGCAAGCGCGATCCCGGGCGCCGCGACCGGCTGTCGTGGAAGCACATCGAAGGCATCCGGCGGCGTTGGCAGGCCAGGCTGGTGCTCAAGGGGATCCTCGATCCGGCCGACGCGCGGCACGCCCGCGAGCTCGGCATCGACGGCGTCATCGTTTCGAACCACGGCGGCCGCCAGCTCGACGGTGCGGTAGCGCCGCTGCACGTGCTGCCGGGCATCCTCGCGGAGGCGGGCGGCATGACCGTGATGATGGACGGCGGCGTGCGCCGCGGTACCCACGTTCTCAAGGCGCTCGCGCTCGGCGCGAGCTTCGTCTTCGTCGGGCGACCGTTCTTCTACGCCGCCGCGGTCGGTGGGCAGGGCGGCGTCGCGCACGCGATCCGTTTGCTGCGCGACGAGATCGACCGCGACATGGCGCTTCTCGGTGTTACGGCTCTAGCGGAGGTGACCCGCGAACGCGTCCGGCCAAGCAATTCGGTCTTGTAGCCTGACCTAGGTGCAAGACCTTGCCCATGTCGCCTCCTGTCGTCGGGAGGCCAATAATGAAACGGGGTCAGGTGCCTAAGCCCTGACCCCGTTCGATCGTGACTGGAGCGGGAAACGAGTCTCGAACTCATCCCTCAACCCTGGAGGGGTTGCGCTCTACCGGCTGAGCTATTCCCGCGTGGAGGCTACTGTACCGGCCGCGCGAGGCCGCTGGCATCCTCCGAACGGCCGCGCCCGATGCGCCTTACGGACTATTCGGGCTTCTCTTTCGTCGCCGCGGTGGCGCCGGTCGAGGCGCCCTCGACCGTGAGATCGTTCACCACGTTGCGCACGCCGCCGACCGCTCCGACGATGCGGGCGGCTTTTTCACGCTGATCTTCCGACTCGACCGAGCCGTGGAGCGCGACGTTGCCGTGACTGTTCTCGACGTCGATCTTGCGCGCGTCCAGGCTCGATTCCGACTCGAGAGCCGAACGGACGATCTGGGTGAGCGAGTCGTCGCTGAGCGGCTTGCCCGCGTCGGCTGCCTTTTCGACCGCGCGGGTCTCGTCGATCCTCGTCTGCGCCACGGACTGGCCCCTCGCCGGCTCCTCGCGGCTGCAGGCGTAAAGGCCGAGCGCGACTGCCAGGCACACCAAGGGAAGTTTCATGTCCGCATTGAAGCCAATTTCGTGCCAGGAAAATCCCCTCAGTGGAAAAGCTCCGCGATGGCGCGCGCGTCGAAGCGGTACTCGTGGTTGCACATCTCGTTGCGGATCACGACTTCGCCCTGCTCGGCGAGGATCGATTCCACCTCGCGCCGGCCGAGTCCGCGGAGAAGGTCCTTCACCTTGTCTTCGTCGTAAGGGCAGTGGTATTCGATGGCATAGAGGCGGAACACCCGCATCAGCTCCTCCGGAAACACCCGCGTAAGCAGATCGTAGGGCTGGGCGTCGCGCGTCTCGTCGAGCTCCAAGGTCGAGGCGAGCTGGGTGATGCGGTTCCATCCGTCGGGGTCGCGGCTGTCGGCGAGCGGCAGCTTCTCGAGCAGCAAACCGCACAGGGCGCCGCGGTCGGCATAGAGGCGCAGGAACGCCGGCAGCTGCTCGGACTGCGCGAGGTAGTGGATGAAGATCTGCTCCAGGCTCTCCCCCTCGAGCGGCACGAGGCTCTGGTAGAGGCGCCCGCTTTTCACATCCTCGAGCGTGACCGAGAGGCGGCCATCGCCGAGCAGGCTGCGCTCGCTCGGCCTAGCGCCCAGGTCCTTGTCGTAGGTCGCCATGCCGCGGATCCTCAATTCGGAGGTACAGTCGGCGACCAGCAGCTTCACCGGGCCCGAACCTTGCACCTGCAGTGTCACCCGTCCCGCACCCTTCTGGTTGGCGCCGAGCAGGACGTTGAGGGCGGTGGTGTGGCCAAGAAGCGACGCGACGTCCTGCGGGTAGTCGCGGCCGTCGAGCATCCGTTGCCAGGCGCCGGTGAGGCAGGCGAGGCGACCGCGGATGTCGAGATCCTCGAACAGGAAGCGCTGAACGTAGTCGGTCTGCATGGTCAAAAGTATAGCCACTGCGGTAGATCGCTTAGTCGCGTAGTGATAAAGGACATTCCATGAGCGCTGTCGCCGCTCCCCGTCTCGCGCTGTCCGGTCACGACTTGTATCTCTTCCGTGAAGGCACGCATTCGCGCCTCTACCAGAAGCTCGGCGCTCACCTCGTCGATGGCGCGACCGAGTTCGCGGTGTGGGCGCCGAATGCGGCCTCGGTAGCGGTGGTAGGCGACTTCAACGGCTGGGACCCGCGCCGGCATCCGATGCGGCAGACGAGCGACGCCTCGGGCATCTGGCACGGACGCGTTTCCGAGGCGCGGCAGGGAAGCGTCTACAAGTACCACATCGTGTCGAAGCACGCCGGCTACAAGGTCGACAAGGCCGACCCGTACGCGTTTCGCTGCGAGATGCCGCCGAAGACCGGATCGGTGGTCTGGGACCTCGACTACGAATGGCACGACACCGAGTGGATGGGCAGCCGCGGCCGGCGCAATGCACTCGACGCGCCGCAAGCGGTCTACGAGGTGCATCTGGGCTCGTGGATGCGCTCGCCCGATCATCCGGACCGATTCCTCGGCTACCGCGATCTCGCGCCGAAGCTCGCTGAGTACGCGAAGCGCATGGGCTTCACCCATGTCGAGCTGATGCCCATCATGGAGCATCCGTTCTACGGCTCGTGGGGCTACCAGTGCACCGGCTATTTCGCGCCGAGCTCGCGCTACGGCACCCCGCAGGACCTGATGTGGTTCGTCGACCACCTCCACCAGGCCGGCATCGGCGTGATCCTCGACTGGGTGCCTTCGCATTTCCCGTGGGATCCGCACGGCCTCGGGTTCTTCGACGGCACGCACCTCTACGAGCATTCCGATCCACGCCAGGGCCATCACCCGGAGTGGGCCAGCGCAATTTTTAACTATGGACGAAATGAAGTCAGGTCATTCCTGAGCTCGAGCGCGCACTTCTGGCTCGAGCTGTTCCACGCCGACGGCCTGCGCGTGGACGCGGTCGCCTCGATGCTGTACCTCGACTACGGGCGCAAGCACGGCGAATGGATTGCGAACCGCCACGGCGGGCGCGAGAACCTCGACGCGATCGAGTTCCTGCGGTTCCTGAACGAGACCCTGTACCGCGATTTCCCGGACATCCAGACCATCGCCGAGGAGTCGACCGCGTGGCCCCAGGTATCGCGGCCGAACTACCTCGGCGGCCTCGGCTTCGGCCTGAAGTGGAACATGGGCTGGATGCACGACACCCTCAACTACATGAAGCGCGACCCGGTGTACCGCAAGCACCACCACGACTCGCTCACCTTCAGCCTGTGGTACGCGTTCCACGAGAACTTCGTGCTGCCGCTGTCGCACGACGAGGTGGTGCACGGCAAGGGCTCGCTCATCGGCCGCATGCCGGGTGACGACTGGCGGCAGTTCGCCAACCTGCGGCTGCTCTTCGCCTACATGTGGGCGCACCCGGGGAAGAAGCTCCTCTTCATGGGCGGCGAATTCGGCCAGCGGCGCGAGTGGACGCACGAGGGGAGCCTCGAGTGGCACGTGCTGCAGTATCCGCTGCACCAGGGGGCCCAGCGCTGGGTCGCGGACCTCAACCGGACGTACCGCGAAAACCCGGCGCTCCACAAAAAAGACTTCTCTGCCGACGGCTTCCGGTGGGTGCAGCGCGGCGACTGGGAGCAGAGCGCGCTTTCGTTCCTGCGCCTCGCGGGCGACGAGGCGCCGGTGCTCGCGGTGTTCAACTTCACCCCGGTGCCGCGGTTCAACTACCGGGTGGGTGTGCCGCGCGGCGGGTACTGGCGCGAGCTCCTGAACAGCGATGCCGACGTCTATGGCGGCAGCGGCCTGGGCAATCGCGGCGGCACCGATGCGCTGCCCATGCCCTACGAGGAGTACAGTCACTCGCTTACCCTGACACTGCCGCCGCTCGCGGCGAT
>DASYPG010000417.1:0-7127 GCA_036006885.1 Burkholderiales bacterium
ATGCGGATGTAAAGCCAGCCGATGTCGAGCTCGTACCACTTCGACGACAGCTTCGCCGAGGAGGCGAACGCATGGTGGTTGTTGTGCAGCTCTTCGCCGCCGATGAGGATGCCCCACGGCACGATGTTCGTGCTCGCGTCGGCGACGTCGTAGCTGCGGTAGCCGAAGAAGTGGCCGACTCCGTTGATCACGCCCGCGGCCCAGAAGGGAATCCAGGCGATCTGCGTGAGCCAGATGAGCGTCCCGGGGACGAGGCCGAAGGCCAGGAGATCGATGAGCAACATGAGCCCCACGCCGGCCATGGGATGGCGCGTATAGACGTTGCGCTCCATCCAATCGTCCGGAGTTCCGTGCCCGTAGCGCTCGAGCGTCTCTTTGTTGTAGGACTCCTTCACGTACAGGAAGACGCCCATCCAGAGGACCCGATTGATGCCGTAAATCTGGGGGCTGTGCGGGTCTTCCGCGGTCTCGCACTTGGCGTGGTGCTTGCGATGGATCGCCGCCCACTCCTTGGTGAGCATGCCGGTGGTGAGCCACAGCCACAACCGGAAGAAATGCGAAACCACCGGGTGCAGCTCGAGCGCCCGGTGCGCCTGGCAGCGGTGCAGATAGATCGTGACCGCGGCGATGGTGACGTGCGTAAGGCCGAGCGCGACGGCTACGTAGCCCCACCACGAAAGATCAAAAAAACCGTTTAGAATCATTGATTTGTGTATTGTCCTGGGCGATGGTCAAGCGGCGCGGGCCATTCTACGCGAACCCCGGTCAGCACGTCGTAACTTTTGTTAAGCCGCTTGCAGAAAAGGGCGTTTTTGAGACCCTGCCGGCGTGCAATTGTTCCTTACCGCGCGCGGCGCTCGAAAGCGGCGGCGAAAAATCCGTCGGTATCGTGTACGTGGGGCCACAGTCGCATGCGCTGACCCGCCTCGAGTGGTATGCGCTGCTCCGTCAGGAGCGCATCGCACGACACGGAAGCGAATTCAGGGCTCGACGCGGCGAAGTCGTCCGCAATCGCCTCGTTTTCCGCTTTCAGGACGCTGCATGTCGCGTACACGAGCCGGCCGCCGGGCTTCACGAGCCGCGCGGCCGCGCGCAGGATGCTGCGCTGCTTTTGCGCCAGCTCCGCGACCGCCTGCGCCGTGTGGCGCCATTTGAGGTCGGGATTGCGTCGCAAAGTGCCGAATCCGCTGCAGGGCGCATCGACCAGCACGCGGTCGAGCTTTCCGGCCAGACGCTTTGCGCGCGCATCGTTGTCGCCCGAGAGCGCGATGACATGGACGTTGGTGACGCCCGCACGGGCAGCGCGCGTGCGAAGCGCGGCCAGCCGCCGGACGGAAATGTCCATCGCGTACACGCGCCCGGTGCCTCGCATCAGCATGGCTGCGGCGAGGGTCTTGCCGCCGGCGCCGGCGCAATAGTCTCCCACCATCTCACCGCGACGCGGACCGAGCAGCCAGGCGAGGATCTGGCTGCCTTCGTCCTGCACTTCGACCAGGCCGTCGCGAAAGAGCGCGTGGCGGTTGATCGCCGGCTTGCCCGTGACGCGCAACCCCGCGGGCGAGTACGGCGTGGGCCGCGCTTCGACGCCGTCGGCGGCAAGGCGCGCGCGCGCATCCTCGCGGCTCGCTCGGGCGAGATTGACCCGCAGATCGAGCGGCGCGGAGTTCAGCATCGCGGGCGCGATGCGCTCGGCCTCGGGCTCGCCATGATCGGCGACCAGCCTGTCCCAGAGCCAGTCGGGCAGGTCGGCGCGCACCGCCGCCGGCATTCCGCCGAACGAAAACGCACGGACCTGCTCGGCAAGCCCCGGCTCGACCAGTCCCTCGAGGGAGCGAGCCGACAGGCCGAGCACCTTGATCGCGGCGGCGGCGACGAGCGCCTCGGGCGCGGACGAGCCCGCCGCGGCGGCGAGGGAGCGACGTCTGCGCAGCACCGCGAACGCCGCGTCGGCGATGAACCCGCGCTCCTGCTGGCCGAGCTCGGGATGGCCGCGGAAGTAGCGCGACAGGGCCTCGTCGGCCGGTTGCGAGAACTCGAGCAGGCGCGACAGCGCGGCCGCGGCGTGGCGCAGCGTGCCGCGCGCCGGCCTCACGGCGTGGCGATCTTGGTCGCCACCTGCTCGTAGCGCGTGCCGTCCTTCTCCGTCACCAGGATTCTCACCGGCAGGTAGCCGAGCTCTCTCGCGAGCCAGACCTCGGAACGATCGTCGCCGCTGCCGCGGACGAATCGCAGCGCGTCGAACTCGCCGAGCGGAACCTTGATCCGCTCGTTGCCGCCGTTGGTGTAGACATGGTGCGACTGCCCGCGCCCGTCGAAAAGATCGAACACTGCTTCGCGTCGCTGCGGCGCGAACGCAAGATCGAGCACAAAGGCGAGGCGATCGTGCGCGTTCGGCGGCAGCGGCTCGGTGCGCGGCTCGCCCTTGTATTGCTGCGTGATCGTTTTTGCATTCCAGTCGAAATTCGCGCGCGCGGTATTGCGGCCAGTGCGTTCGTCGGTGAATTCGACCGGCTTCAGGCCTTCGGGCGTGACCATGCCCCGGCTGGTGCGCCGCGTGGTGCCGCGCAGCGCGAGAATTCCGCGACCCTTGGTGGTCTCGGTGACACGGTAGGTGCGCTCGTCGTGCTCAAGCGCATAGGTCACCTCGGCAAGCGTAATGCCGTTGCGGCTGGTTTCATAGGTGAGCTCCACCTGCCGCGGGGGCGCGCTCCAGGCCGCGACGGCGAAGCACGCGAGCGCCCAGGCGAGGAGGCTAATCCGTTGCCAGGACCAGTTGCGCATGATTTCCCTTAACGCCGACCACCCCGGAGCTGATGACAAGCTTGCCGTCCAGGAACCAGCGCGCCGCCAGCGGGTAGATGACGTGCTCCTGCCGCAGGACGCGTGCCGCCAGGGTCGCCGCCGTGTCGTCCGCGCGCACCGGAACCGCCGCCTGGATCACGATCGGGCCGTGGTCGAGCTCGACGCTGACGACGTGAACGGTGCAGCCGTGCAGCTTCACGCCGGCGGCAAGCGCGCGCGCGTGCGTGTCGAGGCCGGGGAACGCGGGCAGCAACGACGGATGGATATTCAGCATGCGGCCCTCGTAGCGCGCGGCAAAGCCCGGCGTGAAGATCCGCATGAAGCCGGCGAGCAGCACGAGGCGCGGCGCGAAGCGCTCGATTTCCGGGCCAAGCGCCGCTTCGAACGCCTCGCGGCTCGCGAAGGCGCGATGCTCGACCACGCGCGTAGCTATGCCACGGGCCGCGGCGAGCTCGAGGCCCTTGGCATCGGCCCGGTTGCTGATCACGCCGCTCACCGGCAGACCGGCCTCGAGCAGCGCCTGCAGGTTGCTGCCGCGCCCGGAAATCAGCGCGACGATCAAGTTTCGCGCCGGCCGATCATCGCTTCGGGGCGCACCCAGCGGTCGAAGTCCTGCGCGCTGACGTAGCCCAGGCCGAGCGCGGCATCGCGCAGCGTGCTGCCCTCGCGGTGCGCCTTCTTGGCGATCTCGGCGGCGCGGTCGTAGCCGATGTGCGGCGAGAGCGCCGTGACCAGCATCAGCGAGCGCTCGACGAGCTCGCGGATCCGGCCCTCATCGGCCTCGATGCCGCGCGCGCAGTGCTCCTCGAACGAACGGCTGCCATCGGCGAGCAGCCGCGCGCTCTGCAGGAAGGCGTGGATGATCATCGGCTTGAACACGTTGAGCTCGAAGTGCCCCGACGCGCCGCCGAAGTTCACCGCCACGTCGTTGCCCATCACCTGCGCGGCGGCCATGGTGAGGGCTTCGGCCTGGGTGGGATTCACCTTGCCCGGCATGATGGAGCTGCCGGGCTCGTTCTCCGGAATGCGCAGCTCGCCGAGCCCCGAGCGTGGTCCGGACGCCGCCAGGCGGATGTCGTTCGCGATCTTGAAGAGCGCCGCGGCGAGCGTCTTCAGCGCCCCGTGCGCGAACACCAGCGGCTCGTGCCCGGCCAGCGCGGCGAACTTGTTGGCCGCAGGGGTGAAGGGAAGCTTGAGCTCGCCCGACAGGATCTCGCACACGCGCGCCGCGAACTCCGGGTGGGTGTTGAGGCCGGTGCCGACCGCGGTGCCGCCGATGGCGAGCTCGTGCAGCCCCGCTTGCACGGCCCGCAGCGCGCCGGCGGCATGCCCGAGCTGCGCCACGTAGCCGGAGAACTCCTGGCCGAGGGTGAGCGGCGTCGCGTCCTGCAAATGCGTGCGGCCGATCTTGACGATGGCGTCGAAGGCCGCGCTCTTCTCGCGCAGCGTCCGCTGCAAGAGGTCCACGGAGGAGCCAACGTCGTTCACCGCCAGCGCGGCGGCGATGTGCATGGCGGTGGGAAACACGTCGTTCGACGACTGGCCCAGATTGACGTCGTCGTTCGGGTGGACCAGGCGCTTCGCGCCGCGCTCGCCGCCGAGCAGCTCGGATGCGCGGTTCGCCAGCACCTCGTTCACGTTCATGTTGCTCTGCGTGCCGGACCCGGTCTGCCACACCGAGAGCGGGAATTCCTCGTCGAGCTTTCCGGCGAGCACCTCGTCGGCCGCGCGCTGGATCGCGCCCGCCTTTCGCTGTTCGAGAAGATTCAGCTCCGCATTGACCGCCGCGGCGGCCTGCTTGACGCGTGCGAGCGCGTAGATCACGGCGAGCGGCATGCGCTCGCTTGAAATGCGGAAGAACCGCCGGCTGCGCTCGGTCTGCGCGCCCCACAGCCGCTCGGCCGGGACCTCGATCGCGCCGAAGCTGTCCTTCTCGATGCGGGTGCCGCCCATCGCGGCCGCTATGTTACTTCTTCAGCAGGCTGCGCAGCATCCAGGCGTTTTTCTCGTGGACCTGCATGCGCTGGGTGAGCAGATCGAGCGTCGGCTGGTCGTTCGCCTCGTCGGCCACGGCCAGCGCCTCGCGTGCGGTGCGCACCACTGCCTCCTGGCCTTCGATCAGCAGCCTGACCATTTCCTCGGCGCGCGGCACCCCTTCGGTCTCCTTGATGCGCGTGAGGCCCGCGTACTCGCGATAGGTGCCGGGGGCGTACTCGCCCAGGGAGCGGATGCGCTCAGCGATGAGGTCGATCGCGTTCCAGGCCTCGGTGTACTGCTCCATGAACATCAGGTGCAGCGTCTGGAACATCGGTCCCTCGACGTTCCAGTGGAAGCTGTGGGTCTTCAGGTACAGCACATAGGTGTCGGCCAGCAGCTTCGACAGGCCCTGCACGATCTGCGCGCGCTGCCCCGCGGAAATTCCGGTATTGATTTCCATGATGGTCTCCTTCCTATTCGGGCGGGAGGTCGAACACCAGCACCTCGGCGCCGCGGCCATGCTCGACGGTGACGGAGCCGGAATCGATTTTCAGGGCGTCGCCGGAGCGCAGCGCATGTCCGTTGACGCTCGCCGCGCCGCGCGCCAGGTGCACGTAGCCCTTGCGACCCGGCGAGAGGGGCTGCTCGGCGCGCTCGGCGCCGTCGAACAGGCCCGCGTAGACGCGCGCATCCTGATGGATCGTGACCGAACCCTGGGCGCCGTCGCGCGAGGCGATCAGCCGCAGCCGGCCGCGCTTATCGTCGGCGCCGAAGCGCTTCTGCTCGTACGAGGGCTCGATGCCGGTGACGTCGGGCTCGATCCAGATTTGCAGAAAATGCGTCACGCCAGATTTTTCGCTGTTGAACTCGCTGTGGCGCACGCCTCGACCCGCGCTCATCCTCTGCACATCCCCGGGGACAATGGTCGAGCCGTTGCCCATGGAATCCTCGTGGCCGAGCGAGCCCTCGAGCACGTAGCTCAGGATTTCCATGTCGCGGTGGCCGTGGGTGCCGAAGCCCGAGCCGGGCTGCACCCGGTCCTCGTTGATCACGCGCAGGGCGCTGTAGCCCATGTGCCGCGGGTCGTAGTAATCGGCGAAGGAGAAGCTGTGATAGGAGTCGAGCCAGCCGTGGTTGGCGTGGCCGCGCTCGGCGGCGCGCCGCAGCTCGATCATGACGCCGGCTGGGACGGCTGGGCGGCGAGCTCCTGGTGCACCTTGGCCATGTCGAGGGCCTTCGCCTGCGAGATCACCTGCTCGAGCGCGCTGGCCGGAAGCGCGCCGGCCTGCTGGAACAGGATGATCTTCTCCCGAAACACCATCAGCGTAGGAATCGAGCGGATGCCGAAGCTGCCGGCGAGCTCCTGCTGTTCGTCGGTATTGACCTTGGCGAATACCACGTCGGGATGGGCTGCCGAGGCTTTTTCGTACACCGGCGCGAAACCCCGGCACGGGCCGCACCACGGCGCCCAGAAATCGATGATCACCATCGCGTTTTCGTTGACGGTGTTCTCGAAGTTCTCCTTGGTGAGATCGACGGTGGGCACGCGAGCTTACCTTTCGGGAAATGGGCCAGTGTACTCTAGACAACCATGTATGTCGGACGGTTCGCACCTTCGCCGACCGGACCGTTGCACTTCGGCTCGTTGGTGGCTGCGGCGGCGAGCTGGCTCGACGCGCGGGCCGCGCGCGGCCGCTGGCTTCTGCGCATCGAGGACCTCGATGCGCCGCGCGCTCAGCCGGGCGCCGCCGACGACATCCTGCGCAGCCTCGAGCAGCTCGGGCTCACATGGGATGGACCCGTCCTTTATCAGAGCCTGCGCGGCGCGCGCTATGAAGCGGCGCTGCAAAAGCTGCAAACGAGCACGTACTGGTGCGGGTGCACGCGCCGCGAGATCGCCGATTCGACCGTCGGCGTCGCTGCGGACGGCGCGCAGATCTATCCCGGGACCTGCCGCACGGGCCTTCCGGCCGGCAAGCCGGCACGGGCGCTCCGCCTCGACGTAGGCGAGCGCACGGTATCGTTCGTGGACCGTGTCCAGGAAACACGCGCGCAGGACCTGGCGAGTGAAGTGGGAGATTTCGTCCTGTATCGCGCGGACGGTCAGGTTGCCTACCAACTCGCGGTGGTGGTCGACGACGCCGAGCAGGGCGTCACCGACGTGGTGCGCGGCGCCGATCTGATCGACTCGACCGGGCGCCAGCTCGATCTGCAGCGGCTGCTAGGCTATCCGCAGCCGCGCTACCTCCACGTCCCGGTGGCGGTGAACGCAAACGGCGAGAAGCTTTCGAAGCAGAGCGGCGCGCGGGCGCTCGACCCATCGCGCCGCAACGAGCTTCTGCCCCGCG
>DASYPG010000418.1:0-14684 GCA_036006885.1 Burkholderiales bacterium
GTGCCGCCGCCCGGCGGGAAGGCGACGACGAAGCGGATGGGCTTCGACGGATAGGCGTCCGCGCCAGCGGCCTCGGCCGCGAGCAGCGCAAGCGCGACGGCAAGTGGAACATACAGGGCGCGCAGGGCGATCACTTTCTGCGCTGGCGCGGTTTTTCGTGCTCCGCGAAATACTCGCGCGCGGTCCTGAACCCGCCGAGCGCGGCCGGATAGCCGCAGTAGATCGCCGACTGCAGCAGGACCTCGGCGATCTCCTTCTTCGTCACGCCGTTGCGCAGCGCGCCATCGAGGTGCAGCTCGAGCTCCTCGGCCCGGCCCAGGGCGACGAGCATCGCGATGTTCAGCATGCTGCGCACCTTGCGCGGCAGCCCCGGCCGCGACCACACCATGCCCCACGCCGACTTGGTCGCGAGCACCTGCATGGGCAGCGAGAACGCGTCGGCGTTCTTGAACTGCCGCTCGACATAGGCCGCCCCCAGCACCCGCTTGCGCAGCCTGAGCCCCTGCTCGAACAGCTTGTCCCTGCCCCCCTCGAAACGCTTCTGCATCATTTTTGCCCTCCAGGTTCACTCGGTCATTCGGGCGCAATGGTACGCGCCTTATCCTAAAATGGCGGCGTCATGAGAAAGCTTCCGATCCTCCCCGCCATGCTGCTCGCGGCGCTCGCATGCGCGGGCGCACGCGCTCAAAGCGACAAGCCGGCAGTGATGCGGCTCGATCCGGCGCTCGACGCGCTCGTGTCGCCCGATGCGAAGCTCGAGCGGGTGAAGGGCGGCTTCGGCTTCACCGAGGGCATCGTGTGGGTCGAGCGCGGCCGCTACCTGCTGTTCAGCGACATCCCGGCGAACGTGATCTACAAGCTCACGCCCAAGGGAGACGCCTCGATCTACATGCACCGCAGCGGCTACACCAAGCCGGACATCTGGCGCGTGGGCTTCGAGCAGACCAACGGCAAGGACGCAAGCGATCCGCTGTTCGAGAAGTTCTACATGATCGGCTCGAACGGGCCGGCGCTCGACCGCGAGGGCCGGCTCGTCATCGCGACCTGGGCGGGCCGGTCGATTCCCAGGGCGTCTACATGATCAGGGGCGGGAAGGTGCGCCTGGTCATCGACGACATCCCGAACCCGAACGGTCTCGCGCTTTCTCCGGACGAGAAATACCTCTACGCCAACGGCAGCCGCGACAAGTACGTGCGGCGCTACCGCGTCCTGCCCGACGACACCGTCACCGACAGCCAGATGTTCATCGACATCAGCGGCGACAAGACACCCGGCATCACCGACGGCCTGAAAGTCGACGTCAAGGGCAACGTCTGGGAATCGGCCGCCGGCGGCGTGTGGATCGTGTCGCCCGAAGGCAGGCACCTCGGCACGATCCTCACGCCGGAGCTGGTCGCCAACGTCGAGTTCGGCGACCCGGACCACAAGACGCTCTACATCGCCGCACGCACGGGCATCTACAGGATACGGGTGAACGTCGAGGGCATTCCGTAACACTCCTCCATCATGTCAGTCCCTCGCTTTCGCATTTCCGCAGTCTCGTGGCGCGACGCGGCACTCACGCTGGTGCCGTTCGCGCTCGTGCTGATGGTGGTGCTGTGGGTCACGCTGCGCTTCGTGAACCCGGCGCCGCCGACCACGATCGTGATGACGAGCGGCGCGGACGGCAGCATGTTCCAGGTGAATGCGGGGCGCTACGCGAAGATCCTCGCCAAGCAGGGCGTGACCCTGAAGATTCTTCCGTCGCAGGGCTCGCTCGAGAATCTCAAGCGCCTGAGCGATCCGGGGTTCAGGGTCGACATCGGGTTCGTACAGGGCGGGATCGCGAACCTCGGCGACGCGAACAACCTCATGTCGCTCGGCAGCGTCTTCTACGTGCCGGTCCTCGTCTTCTACAAGGCGCCGCAGCCGATCAAGCTCCTCTCCGGGCTGGACGGCAAACGCATCGCCATAGGACGCGAAGGAAGCGGTGCGCGCGTCCTCGCGGAGGCGCTCCTCAAGGCCAACGGGATCGAGGCGGGCGGGCGCTCGACGCTGCTCGACCTCGAGGGCAAGGCCGCGGAGGAAGCGCTGCTCAACGAACGGGCCGATGCGATCTTCGTGATGGGCGACTCGGCCACGCCCGCCACGATGCGCGAGCTGATTCACACGAGCAACGTGCGGCTCTTCGACTTTGTCCAGGGCGACGGATACGTGCGGCGCTTCCGCTACCTGACCAAGCTCGAGCTGCCGCCGGGCTCGCTCGACCTCGGCACGAACATGCCGGCGCAAATGATGACGATGGTGGCGCCGACGGTCGAGCTGCTCGCGCGTCCCGGGCTGCATCCGGCGCTCTCCGACCTGCTGATCCAGGCCGCGCAGGAGGTGCACGGCCGCGCCACGCTGCTGCAGAAGGCGGGCGAGTTCCCGGCGCCGCTCGAGCACGAGTACCGGGTGAGCGAAGACGCGATCCGCTATTACAAATCCGGCCAGAGCTTCGCCTACAGGCACCTGCCCTTCTGGCTGGCGAGCCTGGTCGACCGGATGGTCATCGTGCTGGTGCCGCTCGCGGTGCTGCTGATCCCGGGCCTGCGGATCGTGCCTTGGCTCTACAAGTGGCGCATCAACCAGCGTATCTACCGCCGCTATGGCGAGCTGATGGCGCTGGAGCGCGCTGCCTTCGGCCAGACCACACCCGAGCAGCGCGCCGAGCTTCTCAAGCGGCTGGACGAGATCGAGAAGCGGATCGTCACCGTCAAGCTGCCCGCATCATTCGCCGACCAGCTTTACGTGCTGCGCCAGCACCTGCACTTCGTCCGCAACCAGATCGTGCAGCCTGGAGAGCGACGAGGCGTCAGCTCGACTCCGGTACGGCCGTCAGCCTGAAGCTACCGACGGCGCCCAGCAGAGCGGTCGCGAATGCGTTTCCTCCGGATTTGGCTGCGGTGCTGTCGCCGGTCCTCGCGCTTCAGCGCGCGTGCCTTCGCTGTCGACGCCGTGACTTGGCTCCACTTGCCGTTCTTGAACACGATTTGGTAGCCGCCGGCGAGAACCTGGAAAGGCTTTTGCACCTTTCCGCGATAGTCGAACTTCGTCGAACCGGGCTTGTGGAAGATCTCGAAGTACGACGGATAGATGAAGTCCGTCATCTTGAATCCATTCACGCTAAAGGCGAGGGCATCGGCCTCGACCGGGTCTGCGGCCTCGTAGGCGTAGGCAGCCTTGGGATCCGGTCCCGTCGTCAGCATGTTGATCGCCGGGTCGACGAGCATCTCGACGAGCTCGTGCGACGCCGCGACCGAGAGCGACGCCCCTGCGTCGGTGATCGTCTTCACGAACACCTTCGATAGCGGGAAGCCGTCCGGCGTGAGGTCGTGATACGCGAGCGCGTTCGCCTCGTCCGCGTTATCGAGGAATGCGAATCCCCACGCCCCCTTCTTGAAGTCTTTCGTCTTCACCAATCGCGCGGGTGTGCCCCAAACGGGCACTACGTAGTCGGTAACGAACTTCTGCAGCGCGGCAATCAACGCGTCCAGATCCAGTCCGAGCGGTGTCTTCGCCTGGTTGAACACTGCGATTTGCGGTATCTGTCCCTGATCAAACGCTGCGAACTTCGGCCCACTTCGCGTCATGATTCCCGCTTGAAGAGGAAAGTCTTCACAAGTATGCGAAGGAATCCGATCGTCGTCCATTCATAGGCGGAGCGTCCGCTAGTCTTCGAGGTGGATGTTCCGCTCGCGGGCGAGCGCCGACCAGTGCGCGATGTCGGCTTTCATGAACTGGCCGAACTGCTCCGGGGTCATCGGCATGATTTCCATCGCCTCGCTCGCCAGGCGATCCCGCAGCGCGGGCGCGGAGAGAGCCTTGTTGATCTCGGCGTTCAGCTTGCGGGTGATCTCGGGCGGCAGCTTCGCCGGGCCGACGATGCCGTACCACTGCACGCCGTCGAAGCCCTTGTAACCCGATTCCTCGAAGCTCGGCACGTCGGGCAGGAGCCGGTTGCGCTTGAGCCCCGTGACGGCGAGAGGCTTGAGCTTTCCGGCGCGGATGTGCGGCAGCGCCGCGGCAAGGCCGGGCATGAGGACGTTGATCTGGCCGCCGAGCATGTCGGTGATCGCCGGGCCTATGCCTTTGTAATGCACGTAGACGGCTTCTTCCAGGTTCGCCGCAGCCCTGAACTGCTCGAGAGCGAGGTGGTTCAGGAGGCCGATGCCGCCGGTACCCCAGTTGAGCTTGGCCGGATTCTTTTTCGCGTAGTCGACGAAGGCCTTGAGGTCCGAAGCCTGCACCGAGGGCGTGACCACCAGGATGTTGGGCGTGCCGCCGACCATCGCGATCGGGGTGAAGTCGCGCACCGCGTCGTACTCGAGCTTGCGCACCGCTGGGTTGGTGCCGTGGGTGCCGACGTAGCCCACCATCAGCGTGTAGCCGTCGGGCGCGGCGCGCTTCGTCGCCATCGCCGCAATCGAGCCGCCCGCGCCGCCGACGTTCTCGACGATGAACGACTGTCCCAGCGCGCGGCCCAGCTCAGCTCCGACGGTGCGTCCGGTGAGGTCGAGGCCGCCGCCGGGCTGGGCGGGGACGATGATCTTCACCGGCTTCGAGGGATACCCCTGCGCAGCGGCGAGCGCGGAAAGCAGAGCCGACACGACGATCAGCAAAACCAGAAAATGTCCGCGGTCGGTCATGGCTTCCCCCTCAGTATCCGGTCTTGCGGTCGACCACTTCCTTGAGCGGCTTGCCGTCCAGGAAGCGCCCCAGATTGTCCGCGAACAGGCGCGCGACGAACCTGTCTCGCTGCGGATGGGGACCGCCGATATGCGGCAGCACGATAATCCCCTCCGTCGTCCAGAACGGGTGCTCAGCGGGCAGCGGCTCCTGCCGGAACACATCCAGGACCGCGCCGGCGATCTTCTTTGCCTTGACTGCGGCGACCAGGTCGTCGTCCTTGATGAGATGGCCGCGGCCGAAGTTCAGCAGCCAGGCACCCGGCTTCATCATGGCCAGGCGCTCGGCGTTGATGAAGTTGTCGGTCTCTGGTGTCGCCGGCAACAGCACAACCACGAAGTCGGATTCGGCCAGCACTTCGTGCGTTCGATCCGCGGGCAAGACCTTGGCTACATTCGGCACCGGCTCCGGCCGGCGCCGCGTGCCGATCACCCGCATGCCGAGGACGGACGCGATCCGCGCAACTTGCTGGCCGATCGCTCCGAGCCCGAGAATGCCGAGCGTCTTGCCGGTCAAAGGTTGCGCGACCGTGCGGACCCACGTGCCGCGCTTCTGGTTCGCGACGGCTGTGGCGTAGGGCTTGGCGACGTAGAGCAGCGCGCCGATGATGTTCTCCGGCATCGACTCTGCGTGCGTGCCGCGGGCGCAGGTGAGCGTCAGCCTCGGCGGCAGGTCGGGCAGCGCCAGCCATTCCTCAACGCCCGCCGTCATCACTTGCGCCCAGCGCAGCTTCGGCATCGCCGGCAGCAGCCCGGGCGGCACCACGTACGCCATCAGCGCCTCCGTCCGCGCCAGCTGATCGGCAGACGGTTTCTCCTTGCGCGGCAGCGTATCCACCGCGACGCGGTCGGCGAGGCCTGCCGCCTTGATCGCATCAAGGTACGCGGCGGTCGAGTCGGTCCAGAGCAGGACGTTGGCGCGGCTGGTCACGCTGCGGCTCCTCGGAAAAGTAGCCGGCAAGTCTAACCGGCTCGAACCTTGCTCGGTTCCGGCGCATGAGACCTGCTCAGCTCGAAGCGCTCGCCGGGACCGGCCTGCTGCTCTTCTCCGCGCTCCGGCGCGGTCCGCTTGGGATTCTTTCCTTCCTCGGCGCGGCCGCGCTGATCGTGCACGCCGCGACGCAGCGCGCCACCGAAGGCTTCCGCTAGACCCGAGAGGCCGAGCGTCAGCTTCCCCGGCGCCGCTCGAGCACGAGTACCGGGTGACCCCTCCACAGCTGATCAGTGCCGCGCGCCGATTCCCCGCCGATCCGACGCTTCGCCAGCGGGCGCGCCTGGGCCGCGTGGCTCAAGCGCAACTACGACCGATCGTCAGGGCTTTGGCTGCAGATCGCCAAGAAACATGCGGACGTTTCCTCGGTGTCATATCCCGAGGCGCTCGACGCGGCACTCTGCTACGGATGGATCGACGGCCAGAAGCGCCCGCAGAGCGCTACGTTCTGGTTGCAAAAATTCGGCCCGCGCACAAGGAAGAGCCTTTGGTCGCGCATCAACCGCGGCAAAGCGCTCGCGCTCGTCGCCGCGGGCAAGATGCGACCGCCCGGGCTCGCGGAGATCGAGCGCGCGAAGGCTGACGGCCGCTGGGAAGCCGCCTATGACTCTCCGCGCGCCTCTACTACGCCCGAGGACCTTGAGAGTGCGCTCAAGCGCAACGCGAAAGCGCGCCGCTTCTTCGAGTCGCTCGATCGCGTCAATCGCTACGCGATCCTCTTCAGACTGCAGACGGCGAAGAAGGCCGAAACACGAGCACGGCGCCTCGCCGATTTCTTGAAGATGCTCGAGCGCGGCCGCAAGATCCACGAAGCGCCGCGCAAGCGGGCCGTCAGCCGGCCGCCTCGAGCCGCGCCAGCGCGAAGAAGAATGACGAAATGAAGGACCGAATTTGATTCCGGCTCTGGACAACGATTGCGACCAAGCGCCTTCGCCGTCTAGTCATCGTTCGATGCTCGCGGTCATAACGCCCTGGTCTAGGACGAACCTTCGGGAAGGTCGAGCCTCCGGGACTAGCGCTGCGCTAAATATGCTCTCACGCTGCGCAACTCTGGCCTGGACGCGCCCGAATTTCCGGTGAGCTTCGTCAATCGCTGGTAGTACTGGGTCGCCTTCGCGCGCTCGTTGGCAAGCGCCGCGGCTTGCCCCGCGCCGTAGAGGCCGCGGAAGCGGTTGGGCTCACGCTGCGCCGATGCCTCGAACGCGGCGAGCGCCTCGGCCGGCCGCTTGAGGTCAAGCAGCATTTCGCCGAGGAGCTCGCGCGCCGGCACCACCGGCCCGGGAGTGACAATGTGTTTGTCCATCGACTCTTCGAGATTGGCCGCCGCTTGCATGCCCGCGAGCGCTTCCTGGCTGGCGCCCTGTGCGAGGGCCGCCCAGGCTGCGACGGCAAGCCGCTGCACTTCGACCTGGTTCGCCCAGTAGCTGTTTTTCTGTTCCCGCAGCGCGTCGCGCAACGCTCCGAGTCGAGCCGCCTCGGCCTGCGCCCCGGCCACGTTGCCTGTTCGCGCGAGCCCGAGTCCGCGAGCGAAGTGCGTGATCGCCGCCGTGAACGGGAAGCGGGTTTCCTGCGGCTCGAGGGCGGCGGCTTCCTGCCAGGCGCGCCGTTCGAGCGCAAATCGAGCAGGCATCGCCGCGAGCGCGTAGGGTCCGATGAACACCGCCGTGTTGACATTGATGCTGCGCGCCTCATCGAGCAGACGCCTCGCCTCCTCGTCCTCGGCGCCCTGCAGGTGCGCGTAGATGAGGTAGTCGGTCGCATGCGCCTGCTCCTGGCCGTTCATCTCCGCCTTGGCGGCGGCGGCGGAGCGCCGATTCATTTCGATCGACTCCTGCCAGGCGCCGGTGTGGGTGTAGATGTGCGACGGCATGTGAAGCGCGTGCGGGTTGTCCGGAGCAATCTGCGAATAGCGCCGCGCGGCATCGAGTCCACGGTGCGCGATCGGCGGATAGTCGTAGCTGTGGATGAGGTAATGAGCGACGCCCGGATGCTCGGGCTGCTCGCGAAACAGCCGCTCGAGGATTTGCGCCGCCTTCAGCTGGTTCGCGTAGGTCTTATCGGTGAGATCGGCGCTCATGTCGAGGGACAGCGCGTGGAAGATGGCAGCCTCCGTGTCGTCCGGGTAGCGCTGCGCCAGCTGCTCCATGGCCTTCTCGTAAGCGAGCCTGCGGGCGCGGAAAGGCGTTTCGCCGTCTCGGTAGATGAGCTCGATGGCGGCCAGGTAATCGCGTTCGCGCTGAGTCTTCGCTCCGATTGCCTTCGCCTTGTCCAAGGCTTCGATCGCCGCCTTGGTCGTCTGCGCCGTCGGCGGTTGGCCGGTGAGCGGGTTCTGCTGGAGGGCCATGGCGATGCCCCAGTACGCAATCGCGCATTGCGGATCGCGTTTCAGTACGAGATCGAAGCCTTCGATCGCTTCGCGCACCCAGAACGAATGCAGGAGCGCAAGCGCGGTGTCAAAAGTGCGAGCGACGTCGCGATCGCACGAGGTTGCGAAGTGCACTTTGCCGAGCCGCACCTGCGCAGCGCCGCCCGCGGCTTGTTGGCCTTCTTCGTGCGCAAGCGCGGCGGCCGGCGCAGCGAGCAAACCGGCGCAAAGTACTGTCACGAGGCTTCTCATGTCGCTCTCCTGGAGATCGTCATTGGCGCGCCACCTTAACAACCGCGCACGGTGCAAGTCATAGGCGAAAGACGGGAATACTCCGGGACCTTCGTGCTACCCTTCCCGGCGCAATAGCTATGCTGGATCAAGCAATTACCTTCGGTCCATTCCGCCTCGATGCGCGCGCGGGGCTTACTCACGGCAAACGGCAAGTGCGGGTGACGCCGAAAGCGCTTGCGCTGCTGTGCTGTCTTGCCGAGCAGCGCGGGCGCGTGGTGACGAAGCAGGAGCTCTTCGAGATGCTATGGCCGCGCACGCCGGTTGGCGATGCGGCTTTGGTGAGCTGCATCCAGGAGTTGCGCCGGGCGCTGCGCGACAACGCGCGCCAGCCGCGCTACATCGAGACGCTGCACCGGCGGGGCTACCGGTTCATCGGCGCGCCCGCGCGCGGCGCCCGGGTCGCAGATTTCAGCGGCTTGCGCAGCGCCGGAAAGCCGGCGCCCGGCATGCTCGTCGGGCGCGAAAGCGAGCTTGCGACGCTCAACGAGGCGTTGCTGCTTGCCCGTGCCGGAACGCGCCAGCTGGTTCTGGTGACCGGCGAGCCGGGCATCGGCAAGACTTCGCTGGTACGCGCCTTTCTCGAAGGCGCGGGGGGAGAGGATGCGCGTGTCGCGTGGGGCCAGTCCGCCGAGCACTACGGTGCGACCGAGCCCTACCATCCGATCCTCGATGCATTGCTGCGCGCATGCCGCGCGCCCGACGGTGCCGGCCTGCTGCAGGCGCTGGAGGAGCACGCGCCGATGTGGCTCGCCCAGATGCCAACGCTCGTCAGCGCGTCGCAGCTGCGCCTGCTGCAGCGGCGCATCGCCGGGGCGACGCAGGAGCGCATGCTGCGCGAGCTTACCGGCGCGCTGGAAGCTGCCGCTGCCGAATCGACGCTCCTGCTGTGGCTCGAAGATCTGCATTGGGCCGATCTGTCGACGCTCGATTGGCTCGCCGCCTTCGCGCGCCGCCCGGAGCCTGCACCCGTGCTCCTCGTCGGTACTTATCGCCCCGGCGAGGCAGCGGCCGAAGGCCACGCGGTCCACAGGCTGCGCGACGAGCTTTCCCGGCAAGGAAGAAGCAGGGTGCTTGCATTAGCGCCGCTCAGTAGTGCGGCGGTGGTGCAGTATGTTGCGGCTCGCTTCACGCCTCGCCCGGAGGCGGCAGGCGCCCTTGCCCGGCTCGCGACCGAAGTTCACGGGCGTACCGAGGGCAGTCCGCTTTTCATGGTCGGCGCATTGAACGAGCTCGTCGCACGGGGCCTGATCGCCTACGATGCCGGCTGCTGGTCCGTGCGCGCGGATGCGAGGATAGAGGATCTCGGCATTCCGCGCGATCTATGGCAGGCCATCGAGCGGCAACTCGAGCGCCTGGAGCCGGCGGCGGCACGCTTGCTCGAGGTGGCGAGCGTCATCGGGTCGGATTTCTCCGTCGCTGCGCTCGCAACGGCTGCCGGATGCGCGATCGAGGACGTAGACGATGCCTGCAACCGGCTCGCGCGCCAGCACCGGCTGCTGCATGCCGCTGGGACCGAGGAATGGCCCGACGGCACGATTGCGAGCCGGTTCGGCTTCGTTCATGCGCTGTACCGCGAGGCACTTTACGAGAGAGTGCCGGCCGGCCGCCGCGTCGAGCTCCATCGCCGCATCGGCGAGCGCCTTGCGCAGGCCTATGGCGAGCGGGCGGGCGAGATCGCCGCCCAGCTCGGGATGCATTTCGAGCGCGGTCGCGACGCCGCGCGCGCGATCCCGTACCTGCAACGAGCGGGAGAGACCGCGCTGCGCCGTAGCGCTGCACACGAGGCGGCGGCACACTTCCTGCGCGCGCTCGGCCTTCTGCGCACGCTGCCGCACGAGCGTTCGCGCGACGAACTCGAAGCGACACTGCACCTTGCACTGCATGCACCGCTTACTGCAATTCACGGCGTTGGGTCGCCGATTGTCGAAGCGCACGCGCTTGAAGCCCGGCAGCTTTGCGAGCGGCTGGGTGATCTGCGCGGCGGTTTCGCAGCGCACCGGGTGCTCTGGAATCACAGTCTGATGCGCCATGCAGTGCCCACGACGCTGCAGCACGCGCGCGAGCTGATGGCGCATGCCCAGGCCGCGCAGCAGCCGGTCGAGCTCGCGCTCGCGCACCGGGCGCTCGGATGCTCGCTCATCTACGTGGGTGAGCACAGGGAGGCCGACCGTCTTCTCGCACAGGGCATCGCGCTCGCCGATCTGGTGGCGGATGCAGAGTTCGCCGGTTATGGCGAGCATCCCGGGATGATCTGCCGGGTGTTTGCCGCATGGCCCGAGGCGTTGATGGGCTTCGCGGCGCAGGCCGGCCGGCTTGCCGCAGCCGGCGTCGAGCACGCACGGCGGCGCGATGAGCCGCATGGACTCGCTTTTGCGCTCGTCACGGCTGGGCTGGTTTACCTTTTCCTGCGCGACGTGCGCAGCGCCGAGCGCGTGGCCACTGAGGTGCTCGCGCTGTCGCAGGAGTACAAGCTGCCGCAATGGATCGCCTTCGCCCGCGAAATCCAGGGCTGGGTCGCCTGCCAGCATGGCGACTTCGCGGCCGGCATCGCGCTCTTGGATGAAGCGCTCGCGCAGTTACATGCCACCGGAGCGCGCACGCACAGCAGCCGCATCCTCGCCAACCTCGCCGAGAGCTGCCTCAGCTGCGGCAAGGTAGCAAGCGCACGCGCGCACGTCGATGCGGCGCTCGCGCACCGGGAAAAGCACGGCGAGCACTACTATGCGCCCGAGCTCTACCGGCTGCGCGCCCTGGTGCTCGAGCGCGAAGGCGCGGGCGCACAGGAGATTGAGGCTGCGCTCGCCGAAGCGATCGCCGTCGCCCGCGAACACCAAGCGGGTTTGCTAGCGGTTCGTGCCGCGCACACGCTCGCCGAGCACTGGTCGGCGCAGGGTCGGCACCGTGCCGCGGCAGATATGCTCGCCACGGCGTGCGACCCGTTGGTTGACGCAGGCGACTCGGTGGATTTCGCCGCCGCGCGCGCGGCATTGCGTGTGCTGCGCGAGGCGCTCTAACGCCCGAAAGCAAAAAACCTCCTGCAGCGGATAGCTGATAGTCACAGCGTCGGCCCCGGCTTCGCCAGCGCGTACGCCAGCAGCTCACGGGTGAGCCACTCGTAGGCGTCGTCGATCGAGTCGGTACGGTGCATCAGCCCGACGTCCTCCGGGCTGATCGTGCCGTAGCGCACCAGCGCGTCGAAGTCGATCACCTCGCGCCAGTATTCGGTGCCGAATAGCACGATCGGCATCGGCTTGCGCAGCTTCCTCGTCTGTACTAGCGTCAAGAGCTCGAACAGCTCGTCGAGCGTGCCGTACCCGCCCGGAAACACCAGCACCGCCTTCGCGAGGTAGGCGAACCAGAACTTGCGCATGAAGAAATAGTGGAAATGGAACGAGAGCTCGCGGGTGACGTACGGGTTGTCGAACTCCTCGACCGGGATGGAGATGGTCAGCCCGACGTTGGTGCCGCGCGCCTCGGCGGCGCCGCGGTTGGCCGCCTCCATGATCCCCGGCCCTCCGCCAGTGCACACCACGAAGCGCCGCTCCTCGTGGTCGAGCTCCTTCGACCATTGCGTGAGCCGGAAAGCGAGGCTGCGCGCCGCCTCGTAGTAGACCGACATGCGCAGGTCCGTCCGCGCCCGCTCGAGCTCGCCCGCGCCGGCTTCGGCCTTGGCGAGCGCTGCTTCTGCCTGCTCGCGCGACAAGAGGCGCGCCGAGCCCATGAACACTATGGTGTCGTCGACCTTGTGGCGCTCGAAGCGGGCCTTCGGCTCGAGATACTCGGCCATGATGCGCAGCGTGCGGCCGTCCTTTCCGTTGATGAATCTCTCGTTGCGGTACGCCTTCGGCGGGAGGTTGGTGCGTTCGGCCATGCGATGCTCCTTTTGGCCCGAGATGAAGTGCTTTACTTCATTAGTGCAGCAACAGGATCGATCATAGCGAAAAGCACCGCTCACCGGCCCGCAAAACACGCCGCAACCGCGCGCAGTTGGCGATACATAAGGGGAGGAACTTCCTGTCCATTTGCGCCTTCTCCCGCAAATAAGAAACCGTGGCGGCGGGGCTTTGGTTTCTCACTGCTGCTCATACCTCAGTCCCGGGACCAAAGTACTAGGGGCGATCCTTCAGGCTGATGTTCAGCATGCCGGCCCGTCCTCTCTAATGGACCTGTAGCAACCCACAACAGGAGAGGACCGTGAGGACCGTTCGTCATGCAGTGTTCGGCGCGATGCTCGCGAGCGCCACCATCGCCCGCGCCGATGTGATTACCGACTGGAATCAGACCGCGATCGAGGTCATGAAGACCGCGAATGTCGCGGGCAATCCCTGGACCCGCAGCATGGCGATGATGAATGTTGCCATGTCCGACGCCGTCAACACGGTGCAGAACCGGTACACGCGCTTCATCGCGGACGGTCCGCGCGCCCCCAAAGCCTCGGCCGAAGCGGCAGCTGTCGGCGCGGCGCGCGAGATGCTGCTGCGCCTGTATCCCGACCAGAAGGCGAAAATCTACCAGGCCTACGCCGCATCGATCGCAGCCGTTGCGGAAGGGACAGCGAGGAACGAGGGCATCCTCATCGGCGAGCAGGCGGCCGCTGCCGTATTCGCGGAGCGCGCGAACGACGCATCCAATGCGCCCGACACCTATCGGCCGGTGGCTACGCCTGGAGTGTGGATTCCGACGACACCGCCGATCTTCCCGCAGTACGCCACGGCCAAGCCGTGGGGATTCAAGAACGCCGATCAGTTCCGTCCCGCAGCGCCGCCGGCGCTGTCGAGCGCGCTCTACGTGCGTGACTACAACGAGACCAAGGAGCTCGGTGCGGCGAAGAGCACCAAGCGCACGCCCGAGCAGGCCGAGGCGGTGAAGTTCTGGACGCAGACGAATTTCTTGCCATGCTGGTTCCAGGCCGCCGCGCAGCTATCTGCTTCTCGCAGCCTCGGGCTCGCCGACAACGCCCGGCTGTTCGCGCTGCTCGCGATGGCGGAGGGTAACGCCTTCATCCTGGAGTGGGATGCAAAGTACCACTACAACTTCTAGCGCCCAATTACTGCGATCCGCAACGGCGACAACGACGGCAACGATGCCACCGAGCGCGAGGCCGCCTGGGCGCCGCTGAACGCGACGCCGATGCATCCCGAATACCCCTCCGCGGCCGGCATCGTCGGTGGTGCGGCAGCCGGAGTGCTTCAGGCCGTGTTCGGCAGCGGCCCGGTGAGCTTTACCGTGACCGACATCTTCGATCCGAAGCTGCAGCGTCGCTACACCAGCGTCGCGCAGATGGCCGAGGAGCAGAGGGTGGTGCGGATCTGGGGCGGCATCCACTTCCGCAACTCGCTCGAGGTCGGCGACCAGATGGGCCGGAAGATCGCGGATCACCTCGCGGGCAACTACATGAAGCCGGCGCAGCACATGGCCGACGCGGCGCGGTAACGGTCGCGGAAAAGGAGAAATCGTGCGTACCGTCATCGCCCTGCTGCTTGCCCTGTCGGCGGGTGCGCACGCCGCCGACAGCAAGCCGCCCGTTCTACCACCACAGGCCGAGCGGCTCGCCGCGGATCTCGCCAGCGAGCTCGCTCACCTCTGTCCACCCGCCCAGCCCGGCGACCAGGCAGCGTTCGAGCGCTGCCGACGCGGGCTGTTTCAGGATTCCCTGCTCAAGCGCAGCTTCATGCGGTGCGCGCTCTGGGGACGCCGCGCCCCGGATGTGGCGACGCCGCTGAAGGAGACGACCCTCACGCAATTCGCTCCCGACGTCCTCACCGGCATGTACCTGCCGCTCTTTATGTTCAACGGCAGGTACACCGTCGAGTACGAGGCGCGCGAGGACATGTTCGTCGTGCGCCTGGAGACCGCGTTCCGAAATCGACTCGCCGGTCGGTCAGGCCGAGCTCGCGCGGCGAGCCGGGCCTGGCACCCGCGGCGGGCAGGCCGCGTTTCGCGGCCGGCTCGCGCCCGCCGAGGATTTCCGGAGGAATGTAGAGGCCCCCCGAGAAGACGAGCCGCAGCGCGCTCAGCATGACTTCGCGGGAAGCGGACTTCGAGATGAACCCGGCCGCGCCCAGCTCGAGCACCCTCGCGACGCTGTCCCGGTCGCTGAGCGCCGAAAGCACCACGACGGAAATCGCCGGATGGCGTCCGCGCAGCTCGGCGAGCACGTCGAAGCCACTGCGGTCGGGCAGATTCAAGTCGAGGAGGACCAGGCCGAGATCGGGGTTCTCGTCCGTGATCCGCAGGGCCTGCCGTGAGTCGGCCGCCTCGACGACGGTCGCGTCGTCCTTCAATTCCTTGAGCACGCCTCGCAGCGCGTCTCGGATCAGCGCGTGAT
>DASYPG010000419.1:0-9426 GCA_036006885.1 Burkholderiales bacterium
GTTTCCCGAGGTGGCGTAGTTGAGCTTGCCGGGGTTCTTCTTCGCGAGCTCGATCAGCTCGCGCAGGCTCGTCACGCCGACCGCGGGATTCACCGCCACGACGAGCGGCGACGAAGTCACCTTGCTCACCGGCGCCAGCTCCTTCAGGGGATCGAACGGGTTCTTGGGCGAGAGCAGCGGGTTCACGAGGATGCTCGAAGGGCTCGCGATGAGCACCGTGTAGCCGTCGGCGGCCGACTTCGCAACGTGCTCCGCGGCGATGCTCGAGCCGGCGCCGGGCCGGTTGTCGACCACGATCGGTTGGCCGAGGTTTCGCTGCAACGGCTCCTGCAGCGTGCGCGCGACGAGGTCGGCCGCGCCGCCGGGCGCGAAGCCGACCACGAGCCGGATGGAACGCGCGGGATAACTTTGCCCGAGAACTTGTCCGGCGAAAAAAACAAGAAACAGCGCAATCAATCTCATGGGAAGGCCTGGTCGAGTGCGTTCATGAGGGCGCCAAGCTTTGGCGGGCTCGCCTCGAGCGAAACCCTGATCCCGGCGTCGCGCAGCGCGGCGGAGGCCACGGGGCCGATGGAGGCAACGAGCGTGCGGTTGAGCGCGGCGCGCAGACCCCCGGCCCGGCCGGCGCGCTCGGCGACAGCGAAGAGATTGCGCACCTGCTCGGCATTGGTGAGCACCACCGCGTGCAGCTCGTCGCGCTCGAGCGCGCCGATCAGCGAGACGAGCGGCGCGGTGTCGGCCGGCAGCGCCCAGCGGTAGGTTGGAATTTCGACCACGGAAGCGCCGCGCGCCTCGAGCGCGCGATCGAGCTCGACGTTGGCGCTGCCGTGCCGCTGGACAATGACGCGCGCGCCCTGCAACGCAAGATCGTTGATGGATTCGAGCACCTCATGGGTCGTGAACGGATCCGCCGCGCTGCGGTCGATGCGCACCGCCCTCGCACGCAGCGCCGCAGTCGGTTTCGGCCCACGCACCGCGACGATCATTTCCTTTAGGAAAGCGAGGAGCTTCTCGGTTAGCTTGAGAGAATCCGTTGCAGCAAAAAGCGCGCGCGTGCCGACGCCGGTCTGGAACACGGCGAGCTTCGCCGGCCGCGCCTCGAGCGAGCGCACCAGCGCCGCGATCGCGTCCGGATCGAGGTCGGGCAGCTCGGCGAGCGCCGGCGCGTGAAACGCGACCCCGCCGCGGCCCTCGATCAGCTCGACGAGCTGGCGCCCAAGCCGGCTCTCGAGGATCGCCACCTTTTTCGACTGCAGGGTCATCTGGCGAGCCGCGAGTTGGCGAGAGCGAGGCGCTCCACTGCATTGCGCACCAGCGCCCGCGTGAGGTGGAGCTGCGCGCTGTGGCTCAGGCCCTCGAGCGTCTCGGGCTGGAACTCGGCCACGACGACAGCGGTAAGCGCCTCGACGGTGGCCTCGCGCGGCTCCTCGCCGCCGCGGATGAACGCCATCTCGCCGAAGCATTCGCCTTCGTGGATCACGCTGAGGAGGCGCCCCTTCTTGGTGACCTTGACCTCGCCCTTGGCGAGGAAGTAGAAGCTCTTGCCCGGCGCATTTTCGCGCAGGAGGACGCTGCCCTTGTCGCGCCGGGTCCAGCTCGCCGCGCCGGCGAGCTCCCAGAACTCGGCATCGCCGAGGAGCTGAAGCATCTCGACCTTGGAGATCGCCAGGTATTTCTCGCTGTCGGCGACGGCGCTCGCCGGCAGCACCAGGCCGATCACCTTCGAGAGCTCGACGGCGAACTGCGCCCAGGTGCCGTAGCGCTGCGCGGGCTCCTTCCTCAGCGCGCGCAGCACCACCGCGTCGACCTCGCGCGGCAGCGGCGGGCGCAGCTCGCTCGGCGGCCGGGGCTCGGCGCTGGTGATCTTTTCGATCAGCGCCTCGAGCTTGTCGGCGGTGAAGGGCCGGCGCCCGACCAGAAGCTCGTAGAGCACCACGCCAAGCGAGTAGATGTCGCTGTGGAAGGTCGGCTCCTCGCCGCGCAGCTGCTCCGGCGCCATGTAGTAGGGCGAGCCCATGGCGGCGTCCTGCGCCGGCTGGGTCTTCTTGAGGAAGGCCGCGCCGAAGTCCGCGATCTTGATGTCGGTGCCGCGGGCGATCATGATGTTCGCCGGCTTGAGATCGCGGTGCACGATGCCCTGCTCGCGGTACGCGTAGTCCATCGCCGCGCAGCACTTGAACGCGATCTGCAGCACGTCGCCGGGCGGGAGCAGCGTGTCGGGCTTCGCGTGCTGCGAGAGGTCGCCGCCGGTCACGAGCTCCATCGCGATGTGGCCCGATTCCTCGCCCACCACGGCGTCGAGGATCGCGACGATGTGAGGGTGGCGCAGCTTCCCCGCGAGCGAGGCTTCGTTCAGGAACTGCGAGCGGTGCAGCGCGCCGAAGCGGGGGTCGCGGAACACCTCGGGCTCGAGGGTCTTGAGCGCGACCTCCCTGCCGGTGAAGGTGTCCTTCGCGAGGTACACCGTTCCGGTCGATCCCTTGCCGAGAAGCTTCTGCACGTCGTACTTGCCGACCTGGAGGCGAAGCTCGAGCTCAGGCATTCACGTACGCGGTCTTCACCGTGGTGTAGAACTCCACGGCGTAGCGGCCCTGCTCGCGCGGGCCGTAGCTAGAGCCCTTTCGGCCGCCGAAGGGCACGTGGTAGTCCACGCCCGCCGTCGGCAGGTTTACCATCACCATGCCGGCGGCCGAATTGCGCTTGAAGTGCTCCGCATGCTTGAGCGAGGTCGTGGCAATCCCCGAGGACAGGCCGTAGGGCGTGTCGTTCGCCACCGCGAGCGCCTCGTCGTAGTCCTTCGCCCGGATGACCGAGGCCACCGGGCCGAAGATCTCGTCGCGATTGATGGCCATCTGCGCGGTGGTGTCGACGAAAAGCGCCGGCTCGAGGTAATACCCCTCGGTCCCGCGCTTGAGGCGCTCGCCGCCCGCGGCGAGCTTCGCGCCTTCCTTGCGCCCGAGCTCGATATAACGCAGGTCCTGCTCGAGCTGCTGCTTGTCGACCACCGGGCCGATGTCGGTGCCGTCTTTCAACGCGTCATCCACCTTTAGCTTTTTCATCTTTTCCACCAAGGCAGCCACAAAGCGGTCATGAATGCCTTGCGTGACGATAAGTCGGCTCGACGCCGTGCAGCGCTGCCCGGTGGAGAAGAAGGCGCTCTGGAGCGATACATTCACCGCGGTGTCGAGATCCGCGTCGTCGAGCACCACCTGCGGATTCTTCCCGCCCATCTCGAGCTGCACCTTCGCGAGGCGCGCCGCGCAGTTCTGCGCCACCCGCCGCCCGACCACCGCCGAGCCCGTGAAGCTGACCGCATCTACACCCGGGTCGTTGGAAAGAATCTCGCCGACAACGCTGCCGCGGCCCATCACCAGGTTGAACACGCCCGACGGCACGCCGGCGCGGGCAATGATCTCGGCGAGCGCCCAGGCGCAGCCTGGCACGAGATCGGCGGGCTTGAACACCACGCAGTTGCCGTAGGCGAGTGCCGGCGCGATCTTCCACGCCGGGATCGCGATCGGGAAATTCCATGGCGTGATGATCCCCACCACGCCGACCGGCTCGCGCGTGATCTCCACCTTGATGCCGGGCCGCACCGACGGCAGGACTTCGCCGGCCTGGCGCACGACCTCGCCGGCGAAGAACTTGAAAAGGTAGCCCGCGCGCACCGCTTCGCCGACGCCTTCGGGCCGGGTCTTGCCCTCCTCGCGCGAGAGCAGCACGCCGAGCTCGTCTTTCCGCGCGAGGATCTCGTTGCCGATCCTGTCCAGCACGTCGGCGCGCGCCTGCACGCCGCCACGCGACCACGCGGGAAACGCCGCGCGTGCCGCTGCAATGGCGGCGCGCACCTGGGTCTCGTTCGCCCGCGCGTACTCCCCGACCACATCGGACAGGTTCGACGGGTTAATATTGGGCGCCGGCTCGGCGGCGTCGGCCCACGCGCCGGCGATGTAATTCTGGTGAACGGCCATCATTTACCTCCGGTACGAATCATGCCACGACCACTCGCCCTTTCTGTTTTGCTGATTCTCCTACCGTTGAGCGTCGCAGCGCAGGTGACGGTGCAGGAGTACCCGGTCCCGCGCGGTCACCGCGTGCACGACGTCTGGGCCGACTCCGCGCCCGACGGGCCGGTGTGGATCTCGGTGCAGGGAAGCGGCCACCTCGGCATCCTCGATCCGAAAAGCGGGAAATTCGATTTCGTTCCCCTCGGCCCCGGCTCCGCGCCGCACGGCGTGATCGCCGGCGCGGATGGCGCACCCTGGCTCACCGACGGCGGCCAGAACGCGATCGTGCGTGTGGATCCCAAAACGAAGCAAGTGAAGGTCTGGAAGCTACCGCAGGATACCGGTTACGCCAACCTGAACACCGCGATCTTCGACGGCAAGGGGGTGCACTGGTTCACCGGCCAGAGCGGCCTCTACGGCCGGCTCGATCCGGCGAGCGGCGAGATGCGCGTGTTCAAGGCGCCGAAGGGACGCGGCCCCTACGGCATCCACACCACGCCCGACGGCACGGTCTACTACGCTTCGCTCGCGGGTTCGTTCGTCGGAAAAATCAATCCGGATGGCACGACCACGGTGCTCGAACCCCCCACGCGCAACCAGGGCGCGCGGCGCGTGTGGTCCGATTCGAAGGGCGCGCTCTGGGTCGCGGAGTGGAACTCGGGGAACCTCAGCCGCTACGAGCCGAAGAGCGGCAAGTGGTCGGCGTGGAAAGCGCCCGGCGACAACCCGCAGGTCTACGCTGTGTACGTCGACGAGACCGACAAGGTCTGGGTCTCCGAGTGGGCGTCGCAAACCATGCTGCGCTTCGATCCCGCGACGCAGAAGTTCGAGAGCTTCAAGTCCTCCAGCGCCTACGCCAACGTGCGCCAGATCCACGGCCGCAAGGGCGAGGTCTGGACCCCGGAATCGGGTGCCGACAAGATCGTGGTCTACCGGTACAAGTAGCGTTTCATTCGGGCTCGATACCGGCGGCCCTGGCAAGCTGGCCCAGCATCTCGATTTCCCTGCGGGCGGCCGCCGCCATTTCCGCCGGGCTGTTGCCGATCGGCGCGCTCAAGCCAAGCTCGAACATCCGCTGCGCGAACTCGGGAGAGCGCAGCACCTCGACGGCCGCGGCGTACAGGCGCCGAATGATGGGAGCCGGCGTTTTCGCAGGCGCGAGAAAGCCGTACTCGAGCCCGAGGTTGTAGCTTTCCAGGCCGCTCGTTTCACTGACCGTCGGCGTGTCGGGCAGCTGGGGTGCGCGCTGCGCAGTGGTCAGAGCCAACGCGCGCAGCCGGCCTTGCTTGATGAACGGGAGCGCCACCGGGACGCCCACGATGCCGACTTGGACGTGGCCGGCGGCGAGGTCTGCGGCCGCCGGCGCGCCGCCCTTGTACGGAACATGGTTGAGCTTGATCGAGCCGAGCTTCATCAAGAGCTCGATCGCGAGATGGCTCGCGCTGCCCTGGCCGAACGAGGCCATCGTGACCGCGCCGGGCTTGGCTTTGGCGAGGCTGATGAGCTCGGCCATGTTCATGATCTGGACCGAGGGGTGTGCCACCACGATCATGGGCGAAGTCGTGATCTGGGTGATCGGCTCGAAATCGGCGATCGGATCGAACCGCAGCGTCTTGTGCGTGGCCGGAAACATCGCCTGGTTGGTCATGCTTTGCACCATCAAGGTGTACCCGTCCGGCGCAGCCTTCGCCACGATGTCGGCACCGATCGCACCGCTCGCGCCGCCGCGGTTGTCGATGACGATCGGCTGGCCGAGCACTTTCGCGAGCGGCTCGGCGAAAACCCGCCCGATGACGTCGCTGGGTCCACCGGCAGGCCATGGGATCACGAGCTTGATCGGCTTCACGGGATAGCTCGTCGGCGAAGACTGCGCGCTCACGGAATCCCCGTAGCCGCAGGCCACTGCGAGGATTACTGTGACGCAGGCCAATCTCCATGCACGAAACACGCTGCCCCCTTATTGAGGTTCTATCCCGGCCCGCTTCACCAGGCTCGCGATCTTCGCGAGGTCGGTCCTAACTACCTCGGCGAACTGTTCCGGCGAATTGCCGTAGATCTCGAGGCCGAACTCCGCCATTCTTGCCTGGACGTCGGGGGAACCAAGTGCCGCTCGCGTCTCTTGATTCAGCCGGCGGATGATGTCGGCGGGCGTGCCCGCTGGGGCGAACAATCCGCCCCACGCCACGAAAGTCAACGGTATTCCCTGCTCAGCGAGCGTCGGCGTCTTGGGGAGAAGGGCGAGACGGTGATCGGAGGCGACACCTAACGCACGTAGCCGACCCTGCTTGATGAGCGAGGCCGCGATCGGGACGCCCGCGAGGGCCACCGGTATCTGGCCGGAGACGACATCCATGGCGGCCTGGGGCGCGCCTTTGTATGGAACGTGGACAAAGCTCGTACCCGTGATGCTCATGAAAAGCTCCATCGCGAGCTGCTGAGCGCTGCCAAGGCCTCCCGATGAGTACTCGAGCTTGCCGGACCGCGCCTTGGCGAGCTGGACGAGTTCTTCCGCGTTTTTTGCCTGCACCGAAGGATGGACGATGAGGACATACGGAATCCCGACCATCTGGGCGATCGGGGAGAAATCACGGACGGGATCGAACCGGACATGCTTCTGAAGATTCGGCAGCATGGTGATGATGCCATCGTTGGCGCAAAGCAGCGTGTACCCATCGGCCGGCGAGCGCGCGACCCGCTCCGTGCCGATCTGGCCGGCGGCGCCGGGCTGCGCTTCGATGACGAACGGCTGGCCCAGCGCGCTGGTTAGCTTTTCGGCGACCAGTCGCATCGCGATTTCGAGCGAATTGCCGGGGCCTAGGGGCATGACTATTTTGACCGGCTTTGAGGGATAGCTCGCAGGCGGCTGTTGCGCCGTCACCGCGCTTCCATAGCCGCAGGCAATGACCAGCGCCGCTCCTGCGCAGCAGGATTTTCGTAGAGCGAACATGCGTCCTCCTCTCAAGATGTCTTTGGTCCAGACTCAACCCGCGCTGTCACTACGTGGGTTTCCTCCGGGTAGGTAACTCCGTCGCCACCCTGAAAGCGCTGCATCTCGCGCATAACGCTCGCGCCAATGTTGTTGCGCGATCCGGGATCGAGTGCGGCAATCGATGCGGCAACCGGCGTTCCCGCAAGGTGCTCCAGGACGAACCGGTCCAGGCCGGGCAAATGAACATTCATTCGGCCGACGCGCACGTTCACGGCGGAAAAACCCGCAGTCGCCGCAAGGCGCTCGAGTTCCTCCTTTGCCGGCACATTGCGCGAAGCAAGGAAGCGAGAAGCAGTGTCTTCGCCGGCAAATCGGGCAAGCGCTTTTCCGACGGCGCTGTTATAGAGGCCGGCGCCGCTCCACACGCTTAGAGCGAGGCGACCGCCACCACAAAGTACCCGCCGCATTTCGCGCAGAGCCAGCGCCTTGTCAGGAAAGAATTGCAAGCCTTGCTGGCATAGCACGGCATCGACACTCGCATCAGGCAGCGGTAGATCGAGCGCGCTGCCTTCGAGCCAGTCGATCGGTGCGCCGTCGGTGCCCGGGAGGGACCGCGCCACGCTGATCATTCCGGCATTGAGGTCGACGCCGGTGACCCGCCCCCGAGGGCCCACGCGCTGAGCCGCGATCCGCGCCACCACCCCGGTGCCGCAGGCAACGTCGAGCACGCGCTCGCCTGGCGCAAGATCCGCCGCATCGACGAGCGACGGCGCCCAAGGCCCCAGGATGTAGCGCGCCACGATACGCTCGTAAAGGCGCGCGGCTTCCAGCGTGACCTGGAATTGCTCGTTCGGCTTCATTTGCCGCGGTGACCGAGGTGGCGCGAGATTTGCGCGGCCGTCTGGCACAGCGCTTTGACCAGTTCGGCGGAGGGCGAGCCCGGAACGGTTTGAACCGTTCCCGCTACCGCGATCGCGCCGGCGTAGGCGCCGGAATGGCTGAAGATCGGCGCCGCGAGGCCGTTGACGCCTTGCAGGACCTGGTTCGGCGACGTGGCCCAGCCGCGCGACTTTACCTGCGCCACGGCGCGCTCGAGCGCCGAGCGGGTGCAGACGGTGTGCGGCGTCCAGGCCTTGAGCGGCTTCGAAAGGCAGCGGGAGAGCAAGTCCTCGGGCCCGAAGGCGAGCGCGACCTTGCCGTGCGCACTGGCATGGAGCGGCAGCACGGTACCGGGCTGGGTGCCGAAGTTGACGAACGACGGCCCCTGGATCAGCTCGAGCACCACGACTTGGTCGTCGACCAGGGCGGACAGGGTCACCGCGTGCTTGGTCTCGTCGCGCAGCCGCGCCATCTCGGGCCGTGCGACGGCGAGCACATCGAAGCGCTCCCTCAATCGCTCGCCGAGGACGAACAGCTTGATCCCGGCGGTATAGCGCATCGTGGTGGCTTCCTGGCGCACGAAGCCATGGTGCGCAAGCGTCTGCAGGTGCCGGTGCAGGGTGGCCTTCGAGGAATTGAACTGCCGCGCCAGCTCCGACAGGCCCACCGGGGCGGTCGACAGCGCGAGGAACTCGAGCAGGCGCAGCGACAGGTCTACGGTCTCGGTGCCGATTGCCGGTGGTTCGCTTTGATTCATCAATCAATGGTTCATCTAATGAACCGATGGTTTGTATATCGTACCGGCCAGGCTGCGCCTGTCAAGGGGCCATGCGCGCCGCTCTGGGGAAGAAGCCTCTCAGCACGACCACGAAAATCAGCAGCGTCGCGACCATGAAAGCAAGGCTGATTGGCCGCGTGAAGAACACCGTCGGGTCGCCGCGCGACAGGAGCATCGCTCGGCGCAGGTGCTCCTCCATGAGCGGGCCGAGGACGTAGCCTAGAAGCAGCGGCGCGGGCTCGCACTCGAGCTTCGCGAGGACATAGCCGAACACGCCGAGCGCGGCGCAGAGATACACGTCGACCGGGTTGTTGTTCACGGCGTAGTTGCCGATGCAGCAGAACATGACGATGCACGGAAAGAGCAACCGGTACGGCAAGCGCAGGAGCCGCACCCATACGCCGACCAGCGGCAGGTTGAGCACCAGAAGCATGAGGTTGCCGATCCACATGCTGGCGACGATTCCCCAGAAGAGCTCGGGGTTCGTGGTGACCACCTGCGGTCCAGGGGTCACCCCTTGCATGACCATCGCGCCGAGCATCAGCGTCATGACCGCGGTGCCCGGAATGCCGAGGGTCAGGGTCGGGATGAATGAAGCCTGCGCGGCGGCGTTGTTCGCCGCTTCCGGCGCCGCGACGCCTTCGATCGCGCCCTTGCCGAAGCGCGCGGGCTCGCGCGCGATCTTCTTTTCCAGCATGTAGGCGGCGAACGAGGAGAGCGCGGGACCGGTGCCGGGCAGCAGGCCGAAGAATGCGCCGACGCCGGTGCCGCGCAGCGCGGGCCAGAACGAACGCGAGAGTTCGCCGGCGCTAGGCATGATGCGCTTCAAAGCC
>DASYPG010000420.1:0-14534 GCA_036006885.1 Burkholderiales bacterium
CGCCCGATCCCACGAACCGGGTGTCGGGCAAGCCTGAGGCCATCGCGCTAGGCGAGAAGCTTTTCTTCGAGCCGCGGCTTTCGGGCACCGGCTCGGTCCTGTGCGCCACCTGCCATGCGCCGTTTCGCCACTTCCAGGATGCGCGAGCGCGCGCGTTCGGCCTCGAGCTCGTCGACCGCAACACGCCTTCGATAATCGACGCGCGCTTCCATCGCTGGTTCGGCTGGGACGGCGCGCAGGACAGCCTGTGGGCGCAGAGCATCCGGCCGCTCCTTGATCCGAGGGAGATGCGCGCCACGCCTTCGCACATCGCCGGCACGCTCAGAGCTCTTTTCCGGAAGGACTACGAGCAGGCATTCGGCCGGCCCGTGCCGCAGAACGACGAAGAGGTGCTGGTCGACGTCGGCAAGGCGCTGGCGGCGTTCCAGGAAACGCTGGTGAGCGCCCGAACACCTTTCGACGATTTCCGCGACGCCTTGCAAAGGGGTGAACCCGATCCGGCGTATCCCGCGGCCGCTCAAAGGGGACTCAAGATCTTCGTCGGCAAGGGGAACTGCAGCGTGTGCCACTTCGGCCCTCGGTTCACCAACGGAGAGTTCGCCGACACCGGGGTGCCGTTCTTCGTCGCGCCCGGGAAGGTCGACCCGGGCCGGCAGGCGGGCATCGAGAAGCTCAAGCAGAACCCTTTCAACCTGCTCGGCCGCTACAACGACGACCGCTCGGGCGCATCCGAGGTGAAGACGAAGCACGTGGAGGTCCAGCACCGAAATTTTGGCGAATTCCGCGTTCCGAGCCTGCGCGGCGTCGCGCAGACCGCGCCGTACATGCACAACGGCAGCCTGTCGACGCTTGCCGACGTGGTGAAGTTCTATTCCGAGTTGAACGAGGAGCGGCTGCACTCCGACGGCGAGAAAATACTCAAGCCTCTTCACCTAACCCCGCGAGAAGCCGAGGATCTGCGCGTCTTCCTCGAATCGCTCTCCGCGAGCGAGGCGGGATTCACGGCCAAGTAACACGAGGCCCATTAGAATCGGCCTCAAGGAGGTTCACCATGCAGAAACAAGGCAGGTTTCTCGGCGCGCTCGCCGTGCTTGCGCTGAGCATCGCCCTTCCGGTGACGGCGCAGAACTCGCAGCAGCTCGTGGAGCGCTACACCGACCTCGCGGGTTCGACGCAGAATTCGACCGCGCTCGTGGCCGGTCTGCGCGACGGCAGCGTCATCAAGCTGACGAGCGGTAATACGATCACCACGATCGATCCGCCCACCCAGAAGATGGGTTTCGGCAACGTCGACAACGCGCTCGCGCTCACCCAGGCCTCGCTCGAGAAGCAGGGCATCGCCAACGCCACGCCGGAGCAGCTGAAGATGGCGCTCCTGGGGCTGCTCGATCTGCGCGCCGCCGGCCAAGGCTGGGGCGAGATCGCCCATTCGCTCGGCTTCAACCTCGGCGAGCTCAAGAGCGCGCAGAACCGGCCCGAAAGAGCCGAGCGCGTGCAGGAGGCTCGGGCCGAGCGGCCGGACCGCGCCGGAAAGCCCGATCGCGTCGAGCGCATGGAGCGGCCGATGCGGCCGGAAAGACCCGACCGGCCGCAGAAATAGAAAGCGAAACCGAAATAAAACCAGGAGACTCTCGCATGCTGAACGCCCAACGCGCCGCCGTGCTCGCGGCATTTCTGTTCGCGCAGCCGCTTCTCGCGCCGGCCCATGAAAGAGACGCCGGCCAGGCCGACGACCGACTGGTCGACAAGTTCACCCGCTTCGCCGGCTCGAGAACCAACGCCGAGTCGCTGGTGAACGGCCTGCGCAACGACCAGGAGGTGAAGCTCACGTCGACGACGCAGAACTCGGCGTCCTTCACGCCCAAGACCGACAAGATGGGCTTCGGCAACGTGAACATCGCGCTCACGCTGGCCAAGGCGACGCTCGCCGAGCAGGGCATCACCCGGCCGACGCCGGATCAGCTCAAGGCGGCGCTGAACGGCGGAACGATCACCACGACTTCCGGCAAACAAGTGAAGCTCACCGGGATACTCACGCAGCGCGCGAGCGGCCTGGGCTGGGGCAAGATCGCCCAGGCGAACGGATTCAAGCTCGGCGAGCTCATGCGCCACAAGCACGATTTCAACCATCATCGCCAGCACGCCGAGTTCAAGCACCACCACAAGCATCAGCGGCCCGAATTCCGCAACGCGCGCTTCGATCGGAACGACCGGCCGCAACGGTTCGAGCGCCATGAACGGCCGGAGCGCGTCGAGCGCGCCGAACGGCCGGAGCGTCCCGAGCGTCCGGAGCGGCACGGTCGCGGCTAGCCGGGGGCCGAAGCGCGCAAGAACCGCTCGCGCGTGTAGATGAGGAGCAGCCCGGCGACGAAGGTCACCGCGGCGTAGATCGACCACGCGCCGGTCCAGCCGGTCGCGTCGCGCAGCAGCCCCGAGACGAAGAGCGCGCTGCCCATGCTGAACGAGCTGACCAGGGTCCAGGCGCCCTGGTAGGCGCCGCGCCTTCCCGGCGGCGCGAGACGCGCCACCGCGGCCGGGACCGCCGAACTGAACACCAGCTCGCCAAAGCTGAAGATCACGGTGGCGGCAATGTACGCGGCCCGCGCGTGCGGCACGCCGCCGAAACAGGCGAGCGCCGCGGCGACGAGAAGCGCGGCCACGCCGAGCCAGCGGAACGGCCCGGCATGTTCCATCCGCGTCGCCACCGGCACGGCGAAGAGCGCCACGATCACGCTGTTCAGGCCGAGCACCAGGCCGATGAAGCCTTCGCCGAGGCCGCGGTCGACGGCGAAGAGCGGCGACGCGTAGACGACCAGTCCCATGCTGAAGGGAAACACGCACGCGATGGCGGCGAAGCCGATCAGAACCTTGTCCTGGAAAACCGAAGCGAGGCCCTTGTAGAAACCTTCGTCGCTCGCGGCGCGCTCGAGCGGGAGCGGCCCGCGCAAACCGACGGCGTAGAGCACAGGCACCAGCAGGTAGCTCCCGGCGCTCAGTGCCGCAAGCAGCCCATAGCCCTGCTCGGCGACGTAGCCGGCGGGCGTCACGGCGAGCGTATAGGCGACACTCACGACCGTGTAGTTCACGGCGAGCACCGACTGGCGCCGGTCGACCGGCGCCAGGTCGAGCAGCAGCGCGCTTCCGACGGGCATGGTCACGGCGCTGGCGAGGCCCATCGCGAGGCTCCAGGCAAAAAGCGTAAACGGGCCTTGCACGAGGAGAAAACAGGGCAGCACGGCCGCGGTCAGGAGCGACGCGCCGAGGATCAGCGGCCTGCGCCCGGTGCGATCCGAAAGCGCGCCGAAGAACGGCGCGAGCAGGCCGCGCAGCAGGTTTTCGCAGAAAAACGCCGCGCCCACCGTGGCGAGCGCGATGCCCGCCTCGCGCACGAAGTAGATGCCGAGGAAGGTCACCAGGCTCATCCGGGCGGCGACCGAGATGAAGTTCGCCGCCAGGACGACGGTGATTTCTTTGCCTAGAAACCCCAGTAATCCAGTCCTTCGGGCAGCGGCGCGCCGATGGTGAGCGAGGCGAGCTTGGCGTACTGGCCATCCGAGTAGAGCAGCGGCTTGCCCTTCTGGCCGAGGAGCATCTGCTCGACCTGGCCGAGGAACACGGTATGGGTGCCGTGCGCCATCTTCTTCACCACGCGGCAGTCGAACGACACCAGCGCGTCGACTAGCGCGGGCGATCCCGTGGCGAGCTTGGTCCAGTTGCCGCTCCTGAAGCGCGCCTCGCCGCTGTGCGCGCCGCTGAACGTGGTCGAGAGCTCCCAATCCTCGGCGCGCAGCACGTTGACGCAGAATGCCCCCGTCTTCGATACCGCGCCGTGCGTGCCGGCGAGCTTGTTGATGCAGACGAGCACCGTCGGCGGCTCGGCGCTGGCCGAGCACACCGCGGTCGCGGTCATGCCGTAGCGGTGCCCGGCGTGCGCGCTGGTGATGATGTTGACCGCGCCGGCGAGCGAGCGCATGCCGGACTTGAACTGTCCGGCGTCGAGCGGCTTCGCTTCCATGCGAACATTCTAAACATGGAAACGCAAAGCTATCTTCCGCAGGCCCTGGTCTGCCTCGCCGCCGGCGTGCTCGCCGTGCCGATCTTCAGGCGGCTCGGATTGGGCTCGGTGCTCGGCTATCTCATCGCCGGCGTCGCCATCGGTCCGTGGGCGCTCGGGCTCATTGCCGACCCGCAAAGGGTGCTGCAATTCTCCGAGCTCGGCGTGGTGCTGCTGCTCTTCCTGATCGGGCTCGAGCTCAACCTCGAGCGTGTCTGGTCGCTGCGCCGCGCGATCTTCGGCCTGGGCGCGGTACAGGTCGCGGCGACGATCGCCGCGGTCGCCGCGGCCGCGCTCGCGCTCGGGCAGCCGCTCGTGGTCGGCTTGGTCGCCGGCATGGGAATCGCGATGTCCTCGACCGCCATAGGCCTCGCCACGCTGGGCGAGAAGAACCTGCTGCAGACGCCCGGCGGGCAGGCTTCGTTCGCCGTGCTGCTGTTCCAGGATCTTGCCGTGATCCCGTTGCTGCTCGTGCTCGGCGCGATGGGCGGCGAATCCGACGGCTTTCATCTCGTCGATCTGGCGAAAGCGGTGGGCATGATCGTGCTGCTCATCGCCGCCGGGCGCGTGCTGGTACGGCCGGTGCTGCGGTTCGTCGCCGAGGCGCGCCTGCGCGAGGTGTTCGTCGGCTTTTCGCTTCTCGTCGTGCTGGGGACCGCGGCGTTGATGGAATGGGTCGGGCTGTCGCAGGCCTTGGGCGCGTTCCTCGCCGGGATGATCCTGGCCGACAGCGAGTACCGCCACGAGCTCCAGCTCGACATCGAGCCGTTCAAGGGCCTGCTGCTGGGGCTGTTCTTCATCGCGGTCGGGATGTCGATCGACCTGGGACTGTTCCTGCGCGCGCCCGCTCTGGTGCTGGGCATCGCCATCGCGATCGTGGCGCTCAAGCTCGCGATCCTGTATCCGATCGCGCAGCTCTTCGGCTACTGCAACCGCGCCGACGCGGCGACCTTCGCCCTGGCGCTGGCGCAGGCGGGAGAATTCGCGTTCGTGCTGTTCGGCGCCGCCGGCAGCATTCTTTCGCAGGAAACTGCGGCGGTGCTGAACGCCGCCGTCGCGGTCTCCATGCTGAGCACGCCGTTGCTGTTCAAGCTGCGGGACTCGTTCAAGTTCGAGGAGCCGCAACGCGCCGCCGACGCGATCCGCGAGTCGAACGCGGTGATTGTGGCCGGCTTCGGGCGCTTCGGACAGGTGGTGATGCGCGTGCTGCGCGGCCTGGGTATCGGCGCCACCGTTATCGACCAGGACCCGGGGCAGATCGAGACCGTGCGCCGCTTCGGCTGGAAAGCGTATTACGGCGACGCGACGCGCATGGATCTGCTCGAGTCGGCGGGCGCGCGCGGCGCGAAGCTGCTCCTCGTCGCGATCGACGACGCCGAGGGAGCGATGCGCCTGGTGAAGCGCGCGCGCCGGTACTTTCCGGATCTTCCGATCGTGGTGCGTGCGCACAGCCGCACGGACGCTTATGAGTACGCCGAGATGGGGGTGCCCTCGATCCGCGAAGTGCTCGGCTCGGCGATCGACGCCGCGGGCCGTGTCCTCGCAGCCCTGGGCTATTCCGAAGGGGAAGCGGACAGCATCCTGCGGCGGTTCAAGGAATACGACGAGCAGCAGATCGTGCGCAACGCGCCGCACCGCCACGACATGAAGAAGCTGATCGCGCTGTCCGAGCAAGGCCGGCGCGACATCGCCGAGCTGCTCGCGGCCGAGGCGCGCTCAGCGCCGCAGGTTCACGAGGACGATGCCGGCGGCGACGCACAGCGCGGCGGCCGCGAACGCAGCGCTGATCGGCTCTGAGAGGAAGAATGCCCCGGACAGCATGCCGAACATGGGCGTGAGGAACGACAGCACCGCGAGCGGCGCCGCGCGGTAGCGCGTGAGGAGCCAGAACCAGGCGAGGTAGCTCGCGAACGCCACGATCGCGCCCTGGTAGGCGAGGCTCGCGGCCACCATCGGCGTCACCGCGCCGATGCCTTTCTCGCCGAGGAGCACCGAAGCGAGCGCCAGGACGAGCGAAGAGACGCCCAGCTGGTAGAAGAGGGTCTTGGTCGCCGTGGCGCGCGAGAGCCGCGTGGCGCGGATCACCACCGTGGTCGCGGCCCAGAGCGCCGCCGCCACCACGCCGCACAGGTCGCCGAGCCAGGTGGATCTGCCGCTGCCGAAGCCCTCGGCGAACGCGATCACGATGCCCGCGAAGGCGAGCAGCACGCCGGTCCACTGGCGCAGGCTCAGGCGCTCGCTCGACACGAAGAAGTGCAGGCCGAGCGCGGTGAGCGGCGGCGCGAGATAGATGAAGACCGACATGCGCGAGGCATTGGTGTGCGCCAGGCCCGCGTAAATGAACACGAATTCGCCGGCGAAGAGCAGGCCCGCGACAATTCCGGCGCGGCCGGTGCCGTCGGCGTCGAACAGGCGAATGCCGCGCAGGCGCGCCCAGGCGAGAAGCAGCACGGTGGCGATGATCGAGCGCAGCGCCGCCTGCATCACGAGCGGCACTTCGGCCGCGATCCACTTGACGCTGACCTGCTGGAAGCCCCACAGCGCCGTAAGCAGCACTATCACGCCGAGCGCGACGCCGTCGACCGCCGCTCTCTCCGCCGCTCTCTCTTGGATCATCACAGTTCACTCATTGCACTTGACTCAGCGCGGCAATTTTGGCGTAACATGATCCGATGGCACGGCGGAAGAAAAGCTCGGTTTCGCGCGACGAAACCGGCGAGGAGCCGATTCTCAAGCGCCCGGACGGCTTCTACTGGCAGAGGAAGAGCGGCGACCTGCGCGGTCCGTTTGTCACCCGCGACGAAGCCGAAGCCGACCGCCTCGCCGGCGGCGCCGCCGAGGGCGACTTCGACGCCGGCGAATCGCTGCAGGAGGCCGAGTCCGAGATCGGCGTGTCGGAGTGGATCGACCCCGACACCGGCGGTCCCGCCGAGGACAGCGTCCCGCGCATCGAAGACCACTGAAATAAATCGGGGTCTGACCCCGATTTTCGTTCGAACTATTTCGCCACTTCCACCAGCAGGTCGTTGAGCGCGCCGGGGTCCACCGGCTTGGTGAGGTGGTAGTCGAAGCCTGCTTCCATCGCGCGGCGCCGGTCGCCCTCCTGGCCCCAGCCGGTGAGGGCGATGAGGGTCACGCCGCCGCCGCGGCTTTGCCGGATGGAACGCGCCACCTCGAAGCCGTTGGCGCCCGGCATGCCGATGTCGAGCACCGCCACCTCGGGCCGGAAGGCGCCGTCGAGCCGGATCGCCGCGGTGCCGTCATAGGCGACTTCGACCTCGTAGCCGTAGAGCGAGAGGATGCGCTGCAGCGAGTCGGCGGCGTCGCGGTTGTCGTCGGCGACGAGCACCTTCACGCTGCCGACCGGCGGCGGTGCCTTCGGTTGTGCCGCGGGCTTCGCTTCCCGGGCCGGGTCGGTGTATTGCGGCAGCGGCAGGCGCACGACGAATTCCGCGCCCTGGCCTGGACCGCGGCTGCGCGCCTGCACGCTTCCGCCGTGCAGCGCCACGATGCCCTGCACCAGCGAAAGGCCGATGCCCAGGCCGCCGTGCGAGCGCTCGTTCGAGCGCGTGAGCTGCGCGAACGCGTCGAACAGCCGCCCGGCGACTTCGGGCGGAAATCCGATGCCGTTGTCCTGCACCGAAACCACGACCTCGTTACCTTCCACTTCCGCCGTGAGCGCGATCTCGCCGTGGCGCTCGGTGTAGCGCGCGGCGTTGTTGAGCAGGTTGGAGAACACCTGCGCGAGCCGCGCCGGGTCGGCCTCGACCGTGACGCGCTCGCTCGGCAGCAGCACCGAGAGGCTGTGGCCGGCGGCGTTGATGTGCGGGCGGCTCGTCTCGAGCGCCATGTCGATCGCGCGCTCGAGCGGCAGGCGCTCCTTGCGGATGAGGAGCTTGCCGCCCGCGATGCGCGCGATGTCGAGCAGGTCGTCGATGAGGCGCGACATTTGCTCGACCTGGCGCTCGATCACCTCGCGGCTCCACGACAGCTCGGGGTCGAGCGCGTCCTTCTTGCCGAGGATGGCGACGGCGTTGCGGATCGGCGCGAGCGGGTTGCGCAGCTCGTGGGCGAGCGTGGCGAGGAACTCGTCCTTGCGCCGCTCGGCCTGGCGCAGCGTCTCCTCCATCAGCTTGCGGTCGTGGATGTCGGCCCCGACCGCGATCCACCCCGAGCCGCCGCGCGTTGGCGCGAAGAGGTTGCGCACCCAGCGCTCGCCCAGCCCGGCGAGGCGCGTGAGTCGCTCGTACTCGACCTGCTCGCCGGCGAGCACGCGCTCGACGTGCGGGCGGATCGCGTCGAGATCGTCCGCGCCGATCACCTCGACGATCGGGCGCCCGACGAGGCGCTGCGGCGCCGTGCCGACCCAATCCGCGTAGCGGCGATTGACCCAGACGTAGCGCAGGTCGCGGCTGCACAGCGCGACCGCGGCCGGCATGCTGTCGGCTACTAGCTGCAGCAGCTCGCGCGCGCTGCTCAGCGCCGCCTCGGCTTCCTTGCGGCTCTGGATGTCCGAGACCACCGCCACCAGCCCGTTCGGCGCGCCGCTCGGGTCGCGGGTGGGCTCCATCACGCAGTAGATCCAGCGCTCGCCTGCGGCTAGGCGCGCGCAGCGCTCGTACTCCACGCGCTCGCCGCGCAGCGTGCGCTCGACGTGCGGGCGCAGGTCGGTCCAGTCGCGCTCGTCGAGCACCTCCGCGACCGGCCGGCCGATGATCTCCTCGGCCGGTTTTCCGACCCACGACGCGAATATCCGGTTCACCCATACGTAGCGCAGATCGACCGACACGCGTATTACGCCCGCGGACATCGTGTCGGTCACGATGCGCAGGTCCTCGCGCTGCCCGCGCAGCTCCTCGGCGGCGCGCGCCTGCTCCGTTACGTCCATGCTCACTGCGCCGATGAGGAGCTTGCCGCCGGCGTCGGGCAGCACAAACTTGGTGCTGTGGAACTGCCGCTCCCCGATCTTCAGGTCGAACTCCCCCGGCGCCTTCGTCTCGAGCATCCTCGCGTCGTGGGCGCGCACCTCGCGCGCCGCCGCCTGCGGCAGCAGCTCGTCGTCGGTCTTTCCCTGCCAGTCGGGCACGCCGACGACGCCTTGCGCCGCGGCGTTCATGTACACGTATCGCCCAGCTTCGTCCTTGATGAATACGGCCGCCGGCGCATTCTCCATGAATCGCCGCAGGCGCTCTTCGCTCGCCTCGGCGCGCCGCCTCGCGGCATGCATGGCGATGCCCAGGCCGACGATGAGGGCGAAGAGCACCGCATCGACGACGACCAGGTAGGACTGCGCGCTGGAAAGCCAAGGGTCGAGCGCGAAGCGCAGCCCCGCGGCCGCCGCCACCGCAATGAGCGCGATGATCCAGCGCACTCCACCTCCGCCAAAAAAGGGGAGATCTTAGACCGCTGCGCCGGAAGACGCTGTCGTCGTTTCCGCTACAAGATCCTTGCGCAGGCTCGCACCCTGGCGCAAGAGCTCGCGCTGTACAGCGCTGACCGGAACGTCACGCGGTGTTCTTCCCGTCCGCGCCGCGAGGGCCGCGCAGATGCCCGCCGCCTGACCGGTCGCCATGACGATCGGCATCACCCGGTAGGAAGAATGTGCCTCGTGGCTGCCGGAGATGCAGCGGCCGGCCACGATCACGCGCTCGGTGTTCTTCGGCAGCAGGCAGCGCAGCGGGATGTCGTAGGCCTCGCCCGGCGGCAGGCGTTTGAGCACCGTGCCGCTGCCCTTGGGGTTGTGGATGTCGACCGGATAGGCGCCGCGCGCGATGGCGTCGTCGAACTTGCGCGCGCCGAGCACGTCGCCCACGTCGAGGCGGTATTCGCCCATCACGCGGCGCGTCTCGCGCACGCCCACCTGCACGCCGCTCTGCACGATGTAGGAAGCCTCGAAGCCGGGAACGTACCGGCGCAGGAATGCCTCGATCTGGCGCATCTGGCGCCTGCTGCACCACTCGGCGTAGCTCAGGTCCCAGACGTCGGTGCCGAGGACGCGCGTCACGCGCGTGCTGTTCACGCTCACCTCGTTCTCGTGTGGCGTGGCGAAGAACAGCATGTCCTCGCGCGGCAGGTCGAGGTTGCCCTCCTCGGTCGCGCGGCGCACCAGCGCCCACAGCCCGTGCACGCCGCGCCATTCCTTCGGGTTGTCGCGCACGTACGTGTCGAATTCGGAGCGCCGGAACTCGGTGACGCGGAACATCAGGGTCATCGGTTGGGCGAGGCCGTCGGCGCGGCCGATCTCGTAGGGCGCGCCGGCCTGGACCGCGACGTCGCCGTCGCCGGTGCAGTCGACGATGACCTTCGCGCGGATCGCGATCGGCCCGGACTTGGTCTCGAAGATCACGCCTTCGCTCCCGGGAAGAACGCCGCTCGCGAAGGCGTGGAAAAGAAAGCTCACGCCCGCCTCGTCGAGGAGCTCGAGCGCGATCAGCTTGAACCACTCAGGGTCGAACGGCACGGTGTAGCCCGTGGCGAGCGAAGGCGCGATCGCTCCGCCCGCGCTGACCAGGCGCTCGAGCAGGCGGCGCAGGACGCCAGCCACGACCGGTTCGCCCGGGCCATGGTCGGTCGGCAGCAGCGCGGTCGCGCCTGAGGCGTTTTCCGAGGCGTTTTCCTTTCGGTCCGCCGTGGGAGCCTGGGTATGAAACGACATAAGCGGCATGACCAGCGCCGCGGTGGCGTTGCCGCCGAGAAAACCGTAGCGCTCCGCGAGGACCACCCGCGCGCCCGCGTCGGCGGCAGCAACCGCCGCGCCGAGGCCTGCCGGCCCGCCGCCGACCACCAGCACATCGGTTTCTCCCGCCAGCAGCCCCTGCCGCGGTGGCAGCTGCAACCGGACCGCGCCGTCAGGCCGCTTTAACGCTGGCAATAGAGAGCTTCTCCTTGTTGAGGAGCTCGAGCAGAATGCGATGCGTCTCCTGCGCGCGCTTCTGCAGAGGCGGCACGACCTTCGCGAGGTTGAGCTTCATCTGCCGGCGCCGGTCCCACGCATCGTCGAGGTGGGCGATCAGCCGGCCGGGGTTGACCAGCTTGTAGGGCGGCGTCGGGACCTTCAGGTCCTCGAGCAGCCCGGTCACCTTGCCGGCGTAGGGCAGCGCGACGAATGGAACGCCGCGCAGCGCCGCGAAGATCAGGAAGTGCAGCCGCATGCCGAGCACGAAGCTGAACTTGCCCATGAGCGAGAGCAGCTGCCCCGAGGTGTATTCGCCCTTGAGCACGGTTGCCCGCTGCGCGCGCAGCATGAGCGCGATGACCGCGTGGCTGTGCTGCGAGTCGAGCACCGAGCGCTCCATCGGCACGAACACGATTTCGGCGTCGTAGCGGTCGACCATGAAGTCGGCGGCGTTCGCGAGCAGCGCGTGGTATTCCTTCGGATCGATGTCGGGCGCGGCGACCCCCGGCTCGCGCACCGACATGCCGATGAGGCGCCGGCGGCCCTCGAAGCCTTCGCTCCTTAGCACGCCGCGCGGCAGAGGCTCGGGCTTGAGCAGGAGCGCCGGATCCGCGGTGACCGTGATCTCCCGGTGCACGCCCGCCTCCTCGAGCACCTGCTGCGCGCTGCGCTCGCGGACGGTCACTACGTCGACCTGCTCGAGCACCTCGCGCACCGCCGTCTGGGCGCCGGCATGGCTGAGCGGGCCGGCGCCGACCGCGTAGAGCATCACCGGGACGCCCTTCTCCTTGGCGATCTGCGCCTCGCGCAGATAGATGCGCGCTTCGGCGTCGAAGAGGATGCCGCCGCCGCCTATGATAAGAAGGTCGAGCCGCTCGACCTCCGGGGTGACCTCGGCGCGCGACATCTTTCGCACCGGCACCGCGCGCTCCAGGCCGTGGCGGCGCTTGGTGTCCTCGGGATCGCGCGAGAACACGGTGATCTCCACCGGCAGATCGCGGCGCAGCTGCGCGACGATCGAGTGCAGGATCGCCTCGTCGCCGAGGTTGAGGCCGCCGTACGAGCCGGAGATGCCGATGCGGTACACATCCTTGGCCATGCGGGGTGCGTGCAAGCAAAAAGAAAGCCTGCGCGGCTCGGCCGCCTCCCTGCCGACCAGACCTGGGGTGACCCCCTTGGGGTAATCCCTCAGGCACGGCCATTGCTGCTGAGCAATACGGTGGGAAGGATGTGAGGCAAATGGACGTGCGTAACGTATATACGGAAACGCTGGCATGCGCCGCCGCGACCATCGGCGGTGCCCCCCGGCTCGCGCAGTTTCTCAGGGTCCCGAGCGGCCGTCTCGCGCGCTGGCTCGCCGGCGAAGAGGCGCCGCCGCAGGAAGTGTTTCTCGACGCGCTCGACGTCATCGCCGACGGCCCTTATGCGAGTCCGGAACGGCGCCGGCCGCGGGTCGCGGTTCTCCACCGGAACAAGCGGTAACGGATATTGCCTTGCAGAATCGTCAGCTGCGCATGACGCAGCGCCAGGCGATTTGAACTACAGCGGCGCGCCGCAATCCAACCCTCTCGCATGCGCGTGCTGCTCGTAGAAGACGACACCCTCCTTTCCGACGGTATTGCGCGCATCCTGTCGGGCGCCGGCCATGCAGTGGAAGCGCGCGCGACCGGCAACGACGCGCTGGAAGCGACCCGTTGCCGGCGTTTCGACCTCATGCTGCTCGACATCGGCCTCCCCGGAATCGACGGCTACGAAGTGCTGCGCCGGCTGCGCAGCACTGAGGACGCTACTCCGGTCCTGGTGCTCACCGCGCGCGACCACATCAACGAACGGGTGCACGGATTGGATCTCGGCGCGGACGATTACCTCGGCAAGCCTTTCGCGATGGCCGAGCTGGGCGCGCGGGTGCGGGCGCTCCTGCGCCGCGGCCGGATGCGGTCATCGCCCCACATCACGCACGGCCCGCTCAGCATGGACAAGGCCGCGCGGCGCGCCTACCTCGCGGGCGAGCAGCTCGACCTCACGGCGCGCGAATGGGCGGTGCTCGAGTTGTTGCTGCAAAAAGTGGACAAGATCGTATCCAAAGACAGGATCATCGATTGGGTCGCCGGCTGGGACGGTGAACTCTCGCCCAATGCTGTCGAGGTCTACGTATCGCGCCTGCGCACGAAGCTCGAGCCCGCGGGTATCCGCATCCGTACCGTGCGCGGCTTCGGATACATGCTGGAGGAATTCAGGGCCTAGGCAGGCGCCGCGGCGGGCGCCGGCTGCACGCGCGCCTCGCGGATCGGCAGGTTCACCAGGGCGGCGAACGTGGCGAGCGCGATGTCCGCGTACCACATCCACTGGTAGCTTCCCAGGCGCGCGATCGCGATCCCGCCGAGATAGGCGCCGAAGAAAGCACCGACCTGATGCGAGAGCAGCGTCAGGCCGAAGAGCGTCGCGAGATAGCGGATGCCGAACAGCTTGCCCACGATCGTGGCCGTGGGCGGCACCGTGGAAAGCCAGGTCAGCCCGAGGCCGAAAGCGAAGAGGTAGAACGTCGCCGGGGTCTTCGGTGCCGCTAGGTAAAGAACGATGAGCAGCGCCCGCGAGGCGTACATCAGCGCGAGGGCGAGCTTGCTGCGATAGCGCGACACCGCGGCCCCGGCGAGCAGGCTGCCGGCGATGTTGGCCAGGCCGATGATCGCCAGCGACCAGCTCGCGACCGTCGGCGGCAGGCCGCACAGATCCACCTCGCCGGGCAGGTGCGTCACCAGGAACGCGATGTGAAAGCCGCAGGTGAAGAACCCCGCATGGAGCAGGAGGTAGCTGCGATTGCGCAGCGCCCCGCGCACCGCGCTCCACGCGCCTTCGCCGCCCTTATGGGGAGCGGAATCGCCTTGCGCCACCAGTCCCACGAGCGGCAGCGCGGCGAGCATCGCCGCCGCGAGGGCCCACATGGCGCCGGCCCATCCCAGACCCTGGATCAGCTTCTGGGTGATGGGCGCGAACACGAACTGTCCGAACGATCCGCCCGCATTGATCACGCCCGAGGCGGTGCCGCGCGCCTGCGGCGGCAACCGCTGCGCGGCCGCGCCGAGGAGCACTGAGAAGCTCGCCGAGCCCGAGCCGATCGCGGTCAGAAATCCGAGCACCAGGACCAGGCCGATGCCGGAACTCATGAAAGGGGTGAGCGCCGTCCCGAGTGCGAGCACGACGAGGCCCCACGTGAGCACCCGCCGCGGCCCATGCCGGTCGGCGAGGGCTCCGGCGACAGGCTGCACCGCGCCCCAGACGAACTGGGCGATCGCAAGCGCGAAGCTGATCGTAACGACGCCCAGGCCGGTCGAGCTGTTGATCGGCGAGACGAACAGGCCGAGCGTATTGCGCGCGCCCATCGTCACCATGAGGACGGCGGCCGCCGCGAACGTGACCACCATCGCAGGTCGGCTCCAGCCCGTCATGGGGCCCGATTAGACCGCTGGGCGCCGCCGAAGGCTACATCTGTAACTAGTTAGCCCGCTGATAGCCGCCGCTCTTGCCGTTGAAGCGCTCGGGCTTGGCCCAGGTGAGCTTCTGCGTTTCGAGGCAATTGATGCGCAC
>DASYPG010000421.1:0-7438 GCA_036006885.1 Burkholderiales bacterium
CGAGCCTTCGCTGGTGCCGACGAAGGTCCATTCGCCTACGGCGTAAAGCTTGGAGATCTCGCTGAGAACTGCGGCGATATCCGTGCCGTAGCGCGGCGTGGCGCGGAAGTCCTGCGAGAACGTCGCCCACTGGTCGGAGGGCGCGTCGAGCACGGCGACGAGCGTCTCTTCGTCGAGCCAGTGCCGGCGCGAACGCACGAGGAAGTTGCCGCGCTGGTCGTACTGCGGCTGGCCGTTCTCCTCGTGCAGCTTGAGGATGCCGGGATGACCCGGAAAGATCGCGATGCCTTGCTTGAAGGTCTTGGCGCCCTCCTGGCGCGTGACGAGCGCGGCGACGCTGTAGCGCTCAAGCTTCGCGGTCACCACTTGGTCGACCTGCGCGCTCGCATGCGGGATGACGAAACAGGCGGCAAGGGCCAGGATCGCGCAGCGCATGGTTTAAGCTTCCTCCCGTGGCCGCTATCGTAGACCTGCGCTCGGATACCGTCACGCGTCCGTCGGCCGGGATGCGCCGCGCGATGCTCGAAGCCGAGCTGGGGGACGACGTCTTCGGCGACGATCCCACGGTCAATCGCCTGCAGGCGCGCGCGGCCGAGATCTTCGGCTTCGAGGCGGCGCTCTTCTTCCCCTCGGGCACCCAGTCCAACCTCGCGGCCCTGATGAGCCACTGCCAGCGCGGCGACGAGGTCATTCTCGGCCAGGAAGCGCACAGCTACCGCTACGAGGCGGGCGGCGCCGCGGTGCTAGGCTCGATCCAGCCGCAGGCCATCGCCAACCGGCCCGACGGCACGCTCGACCTCGCCGAGGTCGAGGCCGCGATCAAGCCCGACGATCCGCATTTCGCGAGGACGCGGCTTCGCGCATCTTCAATGCCGCGGCTCACCTCGGAACGAGCGTCAAGGCGCTGTGCGCGGGATTCGACTCGGTGTCGGCCTGCCTTTCGAAGGGCCTGGGCGCGCCGGCGGGCACCGTGCTGCTCGGCAGAGCCGATTTCATTTCGAATGCCAGAAGAGCGCGCAAGATCCTCGGTGGTGGGATGAGGCAGGCGGGGATCCTCGCCGCCGCGGGCCTCTACGCGCTCGAGAACAATGTCGAGCGCCTGGCCGACGATCATCGCAACGCCGCGCGGCTCGCCGCCGGGTTGCGGGAGCTCGACCTGCCAGTCGAGGTCCACACCAACATGGTATTCGTGCGCCTGCCGCCGGACCGGGCCGAGGGCCTGGCCGAGCATCTCAGAAGCCGCGGCGTGCAGGTGCTGGCGGGGCCGCGCCTGCGCCTCGTGACGCACCTCGACGTCGACGCCGCCGGCATCGAGCGCGCGCTGGCGGCGTTCGACAGCTACTTCAGGAGTTAAGACTTTTGTTCTTCGAAGGCGAGGCGCAGGCGCGCGAGCGCCTTGTGGATCGCCTGCAGCTCGGCGTCGGAGATACTGTTGCCGCGCAGGCCGTCGATGATCTGGTCGGCTGCGTCGTCATAGGCATCGAGCACCGCCGGCTTCACGGCTCTTGTGCGCACCATCTCCGTGACCGCGGTCAGGAGCACGGCGAATCCGGCGACCGTTTTTTTGAGCTTCTCGTCGTTCTGTGGCATGCACCCCCTCACCGATAAAACTTCGCCCCCGTTCCCGTTCGCGAGGCTAAGCCAGCGCTTTCGCCGCAACAATACGGGTAAACCCTAGCGGGCGAAGCCGCGTGAAAAACCGGTAAGCTCCGCGGCATGCGCGCCGTCCGCTTCTTCCCGATTCCTGGTCCGTCGCTCGCGCGCGGTGGATGGCGCAGGGGCGGCGTGGTGTTTACCAGCTTCGGCCTTGCGCTCCTGGTCGCCATGGCCGACTCGGCCTCGGGCGGAGGCTATCACCTGGAGCTCCTCTACTTCGGCCCGATCGCGCTGGCAAGCTGGATGTCAGGAAGGCTCGCCGGCCTCGCCGTCGTGGCCGTCTCGGTCGCGAGCTGGCAGTTCGTGCACGGCAATCTGCTCGAGTCGGCGCTGGCGGCGACGCTGTTCGTCCTCCTGGTGGCGCTGATCGTACGGCTGCGCGAGGCGCTGCAGCAGGCTGACGAGCGCTTCACCGCCGCCATGGAAAGCCTGAACGACCCGGTCTACGTCGAGGATGCACGCAGCCGCGAAATCCTGTTCGCGAACCGGCGCTACGCCGAGGCCTTCGGCGCGGGGCGGCCGCGCTTCAACGAGTCGGGCGAGACGCAGAATGCGGCCGCCGACCGCTGGTTCGTGCTGCGCTCGAACCCGCTCTCCTGGAGCGACGGCCGCGGCGCCACGCTGTGCGTGCTCTCGGATGTCACCGAGGAGCGGCGCGTGCGCGAGCTCGTCGCTAAGCACCGCGATGCCGCGCACCGCACCGCGCGCCTCATCGCGCTGGGTGAATTCGCCTCGGCCATCGCGCACGAGCTGAACCAGCCGCTCGCGGCGATCGCCACGTACAACCACAGCTGCATGCGCATGCTGGAATCGGGCAACCCGGACAGCGGCGAGCTCCAGCAGGCGATGCACATCTGCCGCGACCAGGCGAAGCGCGCCGGCAAGATCATCCAGCGGCTGCGCGATCTGCTCAGGCCGCCCGGGCCGGCCTTCACCGAGCAGAACCTGAACGAGCTGGTGGGCGCGGTGCTGCACCTCGCCGAGCCGGCGGCGCGAGAGGCGGGCATCACGTTCGAGCGCCGGCTGTCGGTGACGCCGCCGGCGGTGCGCGCCGATCGCCTGCTCATCGAGCAGGTGGCGCTCAACCTGGTGCGCAACGCCATGGAAGCAGTCGAGACTCTTTCGCCCGAGCGCCGGCGCATCACTGTGGCGACGCGGCTCGAAGTCGACGGCAGCGGCACGCTCTCGGTCTCCGACCTCGGCGACGGCGTGCCGCGCGAAGCGAAGGAGCGCCTGTTCGATCCGTTCGTCACTACCAAGCCGGGCGGGCTCGGCCTCGGGCTCTCGATCTGCCGCTCGGTGGTCGAAGCGCACGGCGGCAGCATCCGGCATCACCACAACGACGAACGCGGCGGCCAGCGGGGCGCGGTGTTTGCCTTCACGCTCCCCGGCGCGGCATGAGCCGGGTGTACATCGTCGACGACGACAACGCGGTGCGCAACGCCCTGAAGCTCCTCTTCCGCACCGCGCAGCTCGACGTCGAGGCCTTCTCCTCGGCCGACGCCTTCCTGGAGGACGCCGACCTCACGCAGCGCTGCTGCGTGCTGCTCGACATCCGCATGCCCGGCATGACCGGCACCGCGCTCCACGAGGAGCTGCTGCGCCGCAGCTCCCGGGTGCCGGTGATCTTCATCACCGGCCACGGCGACATCCCCATGGCGGTGAACGCGATGAGGAAGGGCGCCTTCGACTTCATCGAGAAGCCCTTCGACGACGAGCAGCTCCTCTCACAGGTGCGCGCCGCGCTGGAGAGCTTCGAGGTCGGCGAGCCCGGCAAGGCGGAGCCCGGCGTGCCGCTCGAGCTGCTGTCGTCGAGGCAAAGGGAAGTCCTGCAGCGCGTCCTCGACGGCAAGCCCAGCCGCCAGATCGCCGAGGAGCTCGAGATCAGCGTCAAGACGGTGGAGTTCCACCGCGCGCGCATCATGCAGAAACTCGGCGTGAAGAGCGCGGCCGAGCTCTTCAGGCGCTGCCTGGGCGCGGCCTAGCCGAGCAGCGCCGGCTCAGCGCGATGTCGCGCGCCGGGCACGCAGCCGCCGCCACAGGGACAGCGCGAAGTCGATCGCGGCTTCGAGACGGGAATAGCCCAGCCGATACGGATAGGGTGTGTACATCCGCGCACTTTGCCTGCTTGCACCGCATGGCTCAAACGGTCATTTCTTGGGCAATGCATGCAAGGCGCGAATGCTAGAACACATGGACCGCGGTCGGCGCGAGAAACCCGATCAGGCAGAACGCGACGCCGACCAGGCCGAGCCCGGCGCCGATCCACGCGAGCGCCATCGCGCCGGTGACGATCGCGGCCGAGGCGAGCACGATGGCGATCTGCACCGCGGCCGAGGCGAGCTCGTACTGGTGATACGCGGCCATCGAGCGGTCGCGCTTTTTCTCGGCCTCCTTGGCGCGCGCGATGAGCTCGTCGCGCCCCTCGCCGGTCTCGGGCTCGCTCTGGTAGCGCTGCGCGGTCTTGCGCCATTGCTCGATCAGTTTGGTTGAAGAAGGACTTATGGCTTCTGTTTGATCCGCGGCCGTCCTGAGGACCGTCTGGCGGATGGTCTTCGCCTGGAAGAACGCCCACAGGTTCGAGGCCTCGATGTTGAGGCTGAGGGCGTTGGTCTGGGCCGCCTTGCCCAGGGTCTCGGAGAACGCGAGCACCAGCGCGAGCACCGCGATCAGCAGCGCGATCTTCTTGTTGGATGGATCGATGTGACCATGTCCTGCGGACATAGCTAGTTCCTCTTTGCCAATTGTTGAATATCATGCCGCGTCGGGCTGCGCGGCTTCCTTGGGCGGCGGGCCGGCGCCGAACTGCGCGTAGGCGACGCCGGCCATGGTCACCGCCGCGCCGGCCAGCTTGAGCCAGGTAAATGCCTCGCCGAGCGTAAGCCAGGCGACCAGGCCCGCGATCGGGGGCATAAGGTAGCCGAACGGGGCGGCTCGCGCCACGCCGCGCACCGCGTTGACCCAGCTCCACGCGAGCCAGCCGAAGAACGAGGACACCACCAGGGCCCACGCCAGCCCGAACCAGACCGATGCCGTATAGGCGCTCGCCGGCGTGGCGAGGAACCCGGGCGCGGTGGCGACGAGGATCGCCGGTGCCGAGAAGAGCAGCGTGTAGCACAGCACGATGAGGGGTCCGTAGCGCTTGGTGAGCGGCTGGACCAGCACCGTATAGAGGGCAAAGAGCGCCGCGGCAAGCAGCAGCACCAGGTCGCCGACGCCCGCGCGCGAGAAGCCGGCTGCGAACTTGTCGCTCAGGAACACCACGATGCCGGCGAGGGCGACCAGCGTGCCCGCGACCTGGCGCACCCGCAGGCGCTCGACTTTCAGGATCGCGAGGATGACGAGCGTGAAAAGAGGGCCGCTCGTCAGCACCAGCGACGAGGAGAACGGGGTCGACAGGTTCATGCCGTACATCACCACGCCGATGTGGGCGGCATGTCCGATGAGCCCCGCGAGGATGAAGCGCGGCAGGTCCCGGCGGCGCGGCCAGGTGTGCGCGATGCGCCGGCGGAAGATGAGGACGAGGAGCACGAAGCCGAGCAGCGGCAGCACGGCGAAGCGCACGAACATCAGCGCTTCGACGCCGATCCGGTCGAGCACGTGCTTCACGAACGCGAAGTTGACGCCCCAGACGAACATCGTCGCCAGCGCGGCGGCAAGGGAAAGGCGGGCCTGCGACAGACGTTGTTCTGTCCCCATTTGCCCGCCAGTTTAGAATAGCGGCCTGCATGAAGCCCGAAACGCCGCTTTCGGCGCGCGCCGCAGTGCGCGCGCTCACCGCATCGAAGATCCGCGAGCTCTACAACGAAGGCATCGGCCGCAGCGACGTGCTGGCGTTCTGGGTCGGCGAGCCCGACGAGCCCACGCCGCAGTTCATTCGCCAGGCCGGGATCGATTCGATCGGCGCCGGCGAGGTCTTCTACACCCACAACCTGGGCATCCCGGAGCTGCGCGACGCGCTGGCAGCGTACGTGTCGCGGCTTCACCGCCCGGTTTCCGGCTCGCAGATCGCCGTGACGAGCGCAGGCGTCAACGCTCTGATGCTCGCCTCGCAGCTCATCGTCGATCCGGGCGAGCGCGTGGTCGAGGTGGTGCCGCTCTGGCCCAACCTGCAGGAGATCCCGAAGATCCTGGGCGCCCGCGTCGCGACGGTCGCGCTGTCGTTTTCCCCATCGGGCTGGAGGCTCGACCTCGACCGCCTGATCGACGCCCTCACGCCGGGCACGCGCGCGCTGTACCTCAACTCGCCGAACAACCCGACCGGCTGGACCATCGCCGTCGACGAGCAGAAGGCGCTGCTCGAGCACTGCCGGCGGCACGGCATCTGGATCTTCGCGGACGACGCCTACGAGCGCCTGTACTACGGTCCCGGGGGAATCGCGCCTTCCTTCCTGAAGCTCGCGGACGAAAGCGACCGCCTGATCAGTGCCAACACTTTTTCCAAGTCCTGGCTCATGACCGGATGGCGCCTCGGCTGGCTCGTCGTGCCCTCTGGCCTGGTCGCCGATCTCGGCAAGCTGATCGAGTACAACACCTCGTGCGCGCCGGTGTTCGTGCAACGCGCCGGCTTGGCCGCGGTCCAGCAGGGGGAGCCGGTGATCGCGCATACGCTCGAGCGCTTCAGGCGTGCTCGCGACTTCCTGGTTTCCGAGTTGAAGGCCATCCCTCGCGTACGGGTGGCGGAGCCCAAGGGCACCATGTACGCGTTCCTGAACATAGAGGGCGTAGACGACAGCCTGGAGTTCTGCAAGCGCCTGGTGCGCGAGCATGGATTGGGGCTTGCGCCGGGGGCCGCCTTCGGGCCCGAGGGCGAGGGCTACGTGCGCTGGTGCTTCGCGGCCTCGCACGAGCGCCTCGCCGAGGGCGTCCGCCGCCTCGCCGAGGGTATCGCCCGTTCCGGTCGGGCGCTGGAGCGCGCATGACCCGGCTCGTCGCGAAGCTGAAAACCTCCCGCACCGCCTACAAGCTCGAGGTGAAGGGCAAGCTCGCCCTTTCCTACACCGCCCGCCAGCTTCCGAAGGGCGAAGGACTGAGGAACGGCGACCTCGCCACCGGCGATGACGGCCACGTCTACGAGATCGTCGCGCAGCCCGAGAAGCTGCTTCATATAGAGTGCCCGGCGCCGCGCGAGGCCGCGATCGTCGGCTATGTGCTCGGCAACGGCCATGTCCCGGCCCAGTTCGGCAAGGGGTTCGTGCGTATCGTCCACGTGCCGGAGCTGGAGCAGGCCTTCCCGAGCCTCGGGGTCAAGGTGTCGCAGGTCGAGGCGCCGTTCGAGCCCGACCTCGGCCAGGCGCATCACCATCATCATCATCACGGCCACGAACATGACCACGACCATGATCACGATCATGATCACGGCCACGACCATCACCACGGTCACAAGCACGACTAAGGCGCACTTTTCCGGCGCGCGCGGCGCCGGCGCCGACATGGACCGCGACGGGATCAAGGCCCTGCTTTTCTCGTAGGGGTAGTATGTTCCCGTAATCCATGCCTCATCCGCCCAAAGCGCGGGCCAAGATCATGCTCGCCATAGTCGCAAACAAGGTGGAGCTTTGGCGGCGCATCCTCGAGGGGCACGAGCCGGTATTCGTCATGACTCTCCGCGAGGCGATGCAATGCCTGGCGCAGGAAGACGACCTTCGGATGGTGATCATCGGGGTTCACTTCGACGAGTCGCGGATGTTCACGCTTGTTGGCGACATCCGGGCCAACCCGAAGTACCGGAACATTCCGATCCTCGTCGTGCTGTCACCCGGCCAATACGCGTTTTCCGCGA
>DASYPG010000422.1:0-6586 GCA_036006885.1 Burkholderiales bacterium
CAACATCGGCGCGATGATCCGCTGGCTGGACTTCAACGACACCTGGCTCGCCGCCGAGTGGGGCCATCCTTCGGACAACCTCGGCGGCATCCTGGCCATCGCGGATTGGCTCGCGCGAAACGGAAAGAAGGTTGTAGTCAAAGACGTCCTGACGGGGATGATCAAGGCCCACGAGATCCAGGGCGTGCTCGCGCTCGAGAACAGCTTCAACCGAGTCGGCCTCGATCACGTGGTGCTCGTCAAGGTCGCCTCCACGGCAGTGGTTTCTCAGTTATTGAATCTTGACCCTGAAGAAATCGCCAATGCCGTCTCGCAGGCGTGGGTCGACGGCCAGAGCCTGCGCACCTACCGCCACGCGCCCAACACCGGCTCGCGCAAGAGCTGGGCGGCGGGCGACGCCACCTCGCGCGCGGTGCGCCTCGCGCTCATCTCGCGCGCAGGCGAGATGGGCTACCCCTCGGTGCTCAGCGCCAAGACCTGGGGCTTCTACGACGTTCTTTTCAAGGGCAACGCGTTCAAGTTCCAGCGCCCCTTCGGCAGCTACGTGATGGAAAACGTGCTGTTCAAGATCTCCTTCCCCGCCGAGTTCCACGCCCAGACCGCGGTCGAGGCCGCGATGCAGCTCCACCCGGCGGTGAACAACCGGATCGAGGACATCAAGCACATCAGGATCCGGACCCACGAGGCGGCGATTCGCATCATCGACAAGAAGGGGCCTCTCGACAATCCCGCCGACCGCGACCACTGCATCCAGTACATGGTGGCGGTGCCGCTGCTCTACGGCCGTCTCACCGCCGCCGACTACGAGGACGCGGTGGCCTCGGACCCGAAGATCGACCTCCTGCGCGACAAGATCGACTGCGTCGAGGATCCGCAATTCACGCGCGACTACCACGATCCCGAGAAGCGCTCGATCGCCAACGCGCTAACGGTGGAATTCAAGGACGGCAAGCGCCTCGCCGAGACGGTGGTCGAATACCCGATCGGACACAAGCGCCGGCGCAAGGAAGGCATGCCGGTGCTGGTGGAGAAGTTCCGCACCAACCTCGCCCGCCGCTTCCCCGCCAAGCAGCAGAAGGCGATCCTCGAGCTGTGCCTGGACGCGGAGCGGCTTGCAGCTACCCCGGTGAACGACTTCGTCGACCTTTTCGTCATATGAGCGCCTGGCTCGAAAAACGCATCGCGGAGCTCTCCGAGGAGATCCGCACCTATCCCGGCCCGATCGCACGCTGCGACGAGCACCTGCCCGCGCTGCTGGAAGAGCGCGCGCGACTTCTTTCCCAACTTGAGAGACAAGGCTGCGGCGCGGAAGCGCTGTGGACGAACGATGGAGGCACCGATGCCGCATAACCTGCACGACACGCTGCAGAGCTTCAAGCACGGCAAGCTTTACTCTTTGCCTGCCTTAGGAAAAAGCCTTGGGGTAAACGTCGCGCGGCTGCCGGTCTCGATCCGCATCGTGCTGGAGTCGGTGCTGCGCAACTGCGACGGGAAGAAAGTGACCGAAGCGCACGTGCGCGAGCTCGCTAACTGGAAGGGCGTGGCGCCGCGCACCGAGGAGATCCCGTTCGTCGTGGCGCGCGTTCTGCTGCAGGACTTCACCGGCGTGCCGCTGCTCGTCGACCTCGCGGCGATGCGCGGCGTGGCGCAGAAGATGGGACGCAATCCCAAGGTGATCGAGCCGCTGGTGCCGGTGGACCTGGTGGTCGACCACTCGGTGCAGATCGACCACTACGGCAGCAAGAGCGCGCTCGACCTCAATATGAAGCTTGAATTCAAGAGAAACGAGGAGCGCTACCAGTTCATGAAGTGGGGCATGCAGGCGTTCGACACGTTCAAGGTGGTGCCGCCGGGCATCGGCATCGTGCACCAGGTGAACCTCGAGTACCTCGCACCGGGCGTCCACAAGGTGGAGGAAGGCCGCGGTTCGGCCATCTACTATCCCGACACCCTGGTGGGCACCGACAGCCACACCACGATGATCAACGGCATCGGCGTGGTCGGCTGGGGCGTAGGCGGGATCGAGGCCGAGGCCGCGATGCTCGGACAGCCGGTGTACTTCCTGACGCCCGACGTCGTCGGCGTGAACCTGAAGGGGAAGCTCCATCCCGCGTGCACCGCGACCGACCTGGTCCTCACGGTCACGCAGATGCTGCGCAAGGCGAAGGTGGTGGGCAAGTTCGTCGAGTTCTTCGGCGAAGGGACGCGCTCGCTCTCGCTGCAGGATCGAGCCACCATCGCCAACATGGCGCCCGAGTACGGCGCGACCATGGGCTTCTTTCCGGTCGACGAGCGCACGCTGGATTACCTCCACGGCACCGGGCGCTCGAAGGACGCGGTCGACGCCTTCGCGGCGTACTTCAGGGAACAGGGCCTGTTCGGCATCCCGCGCGCCGGCGAGATCGACTATTCCGAGGTGCACGAGCTCGATCTCTCCAGCGTCATGCCCTCGCTCGCCGGACCCAAGCGCCCGCAGGACCGCATCGACCTCGCCAAGGTCAAGTCGAGCTTCACGTCGCTTTTCGCCGCGCCGGTCAAGGACAACGGGTTCGGGAAGAAGCCCCAGGAGCTCGACCGGACCTACAAGGCCTTCGACGGCACCGAGCTACGCAACGGCGACATCCTGATCGCCGCGATCACTTCCTGCACCAACACCTCGAACCCGGGTGTGCTGCTCGCCGCGGGCCTGCTCGCCAAGAAGGCCGTGGAGCTCGGCCTCAAGGTGAAACCGCACGTCAAGACCTCGCTCGCGCCGGGCTCGCGCGTGGTCACCGAGTACCTCGGCAAGGCGGGTCTGCTGCCGTATCTCGAGAAGCTCGGCTTCAACGTCGCCGCCTACGGCTGCACCACCTGCATCGGCAACGCCGGTCCGCTGCCGCCGCCGATCGACGAGGCGGTGGTGAAGAACGACCTGGTGTGCGCCGCGGTGCTCTCCGGCAACCGCAACTTCGAGGCGCGCATCCATCCGAACATCCGCGCCAACTTCCTCGCCTCGCCGCCGCTGGTGGTGGCGTATGCGCTCGCGGGCTCGGTCCTGCTCGACATGAAAACCCAACCGCTCGGAATGTCGAAGGACGGCAAGCCGGTGTACATCGGCCACGTCTGGCCGGGCGCCGACGAGGTGAAGGCGCTGATGAAGCTGGCGATGGATGCGCCCACGTTCAGAAAGCTCTATTCGAACCTCGCTGAAACCAACCCGCTGTGGAAGAAAGTGTCGGCGCCTGGCGGCCAGGTCTACAGCTGGCCGCCGTCGACCTACATCGCGGAGCCGCCCTTCTTCGAGGACTTCGAGATGATCCCGTCCGAGGCGGCCAGCGGCATCAGCGGCGCGAAGGTGCTCGCCATCCTCGGCGACTCGGTGACCACCGACCACATTTCCCCCGCGGGCTCGATCAAGCCGACCTCGCCCGCCGGCATCTTCCTGCAGGAGCACGATGTCGCGGTGGCTGACTTCAACAGCTACGGCGCACGCCGAGGCAACCACGAGGTCATGATGCGCGGCACCTTCGCCAACGTGCGCATCAAGAACCTCATGGTGCCCGGGACGGAAGGCGGCGTAACCAGGGTTCGAAATGAGACCGTCCCGATCTACGACGCCGCGATGGGCTACATCGCCGAGGGCATCCCTACGGTGGTGTTCGGCGGCGAGGAGTACGGCACCGGCTCGTCACGCGACTGGGCGGCGAAGGGCACCATGCTCCTCGGAGTGAAAGCCGTGGTCGCGCGCAGCTTCGAGCGCATCCACCGCTCCAACCTCGTAGGCATGGGCGTGCTGCCGCTGCAGTTCACCGGCGGCGACTCGGCGCAGTCGCTGGGTATCAGCGGCGACGAGACCATCGATGTCCTCGGCATGAGCGACATCCGGCCGCAGCAGGAGCTCGAGCTCCGGATCCGCAAGCCGGATGGGACCGAGAAGACCGTCAAGGTGAAATCGAGGATCGACACCGCGATCGAGGTCGATTACTACAAGCACGGCGGGATCCTGCCCTACGTGCTGCGCGAGCTCCTCGGCGGCGCGGAGGCCGCAAGCAAAGCCGCCTGAGGTCTTTCCCTCAGCTTTCGCGTGGCAGCGGCCGCGCCGCGTCGTGCGGCGCACGCCCGGTTTCGATCATGCTCTTCATGCGCATGAGGTCGGCGTCCATCTCGCGCTTGGGATCGGCGCCGAACAGGCTCGCCACCGCGTGGCCGAAGGCGCCGCCCGGCGGAACGTAGCGCAGCTGCACCGTGACGCGCGTGCCGTGGCCGCCCGGCTCGAAGTGCACGCAGCCCTCGTGCTTCACCGCCGAGCCGGACACCGAGCGCCAGCGCAGGAACGCATTCGGCTCCAACTCGACCAGCCTCGCGTTCCATTCCACGGGCACGCCGGCGGGCCCGGCGACCACCCAGTGCGACACATCCTCCCTTACGTGTACCTCCCGCACGTTGTGCATGAAGCGCGGGAAATTCTGGTAATCGGTCCAGAACGCGAACACCTTCTCGACCGGCGCCTCGACGTGGATCGTCTTGCGCACCATGATGCCCTCCCCCGGACCCGTCAGGCCGAGGAGCGGCAGCAGACCCCGGTTGGTGACCGAGCGGGCGAGCAGCGCGCCGCCCGTGGCGCCAAGCAGCGCGCACATGCCCGCCCGGGCGCGGAAGGACGACGCGAGCAGGCTCGCCCCGACCGTGCCCGCGGCGAGGCGGGCGGCCGGCGACCAGTTTTCCTGGAGGAGCTCGAAGCGGGCACCGTGGCGCGGATGGCCGCCCTGAAGCGACGACACGTGCTGCGCTTCCGCGTCTTCGTACACCGTGAGCCGGTCGCTCACCGCCCTGACCCCCGCCACCCCGCGCACGCAGCGCAGCAGCGGACGGACCTCTTCCGACAGGAGCGGGCCAGACAGCGTGACGTGACCGTGATCGGCTGCGACCTCGATCGCGTGCGGATGCGAAACCACGCGGCCGAGCTCGGCGCGCACGCGCTCCACCAGCATCGCGTCGGACACTTCCTCGTGCTCGAAGAGCCTGCGCGCGGTGGCGAGCACTCCGCGTGCGCGGTGCGCGGTGTCGCGCGCTGTCACCCTGCCCGCCTCGTTGAGCCGCTTGCCGGCATGCACCATCTTGTCGCGTGTCCGCGCGCGGCGACGCCGGCCTTCGTGTGGATCCAGGAAGTACATCGCGAGCGCGCCGAGCGCCCCGCCTACGAGTAACGGTTTCATGAAGAATTATTCCTGCAAGTTGCGCGCCGCAAGCGCTACGGCGCGCCGAGACCGGCGACGTAGTCGGCGAGGGCTTCGATGTCCTGCGGGCCGAGCGCTGCCGCCGCCGAGGTCATGTTGCCGTCGATGTCCGCGCGGGTCTGCGCCTTGAATCCCTTGAGTTGCGCGAGCAGGTATTCGTACTGCTGCCCCGCGATCCGCGGGATGTGCTGCTGGCCGAGGAGCTGCGGGCCGTGGCACTGGCTGCAGTTGAACTTCTTGGCGAGGCCGGGTCCGGCGGTCGCGTTCTCAGGCTTGCTCCTGTGTTTCGGCGGCGCCGCTTTCTGCTTCGAGAAATAGGCGGCGAGCTCGTTCATGTCCGCGTTCGATAGCTTCTCCGCCATCGGCGACATCTGGGGGTCCTTCCGATTGCCCTCGCGGAACATGAAGAGCGAGGTCGAGATGAACTGCGCCGGCTGCTGCGCGAGCGAGGGCACCGCGGGGTTGGCCGAGTTGCCGCCCTCGCCGTGGCAGGCGGCGCAGAGATTCGGATCCGCCGCCTGCGCCGCCGCCGCGCAGACCGAAAACAAAAACGCGGCGAGTAGCATCGCCGCGTTTTCCAGCTCCATCCTGGCGAACCTATTTCCCGTAAGTGACCCGGTAGATGATGCCGTTGTAGTCGTCCGACACCAGCATCGAGCCGTCCTTCAGGACCAGCAAGTCCACCGGCCGGCCCCACATCGGCGGATCGGCCTTCTCGTCCTGCAGGAAGCCGGTTAGGAAGGGCTCGGGCTTGCTGGCGTTGCCCTTCTCGTCCACCTTCACGCGCATCACGTTGTAGCCCTGCTTGGTCTCGCGGTTCCAAGAGCCGTGCATGGCGATGAAGATGTTGTTCTGGTACTCGGCGGGGAACATCTTGCCGTTGTAGAAGCGCATGCCGAGCGGCGCGATGTGCGCGCCGAGCTTCTGCGCCGGCTTGGCGAACTCGGCGCACGAGCGGTTCTTGCCGAAGTCCGGGTCGAGCGTGTCGCCCTGGTGGCAGAACGGGTAGCCGAAGTTCGGCACCCCCGACTTCAGCTGCACCCGGTGCAGCGTGTCGTTCGGCAGGTCGTTGCCCTGCCAGTCGCGCCCGTGGTTGGTGAACCAGAGGTCCTTGGTCTTCGGGTTGAAGTCCATGCCGACCGAGTTGCGCACCCCGCGGGCCACCTGCTCGAGCGTTCCCTTGTTCGGGTCGACCCGCATGATGGAGGCCTCGTTGTACGCCGGCATCACGATATTGCCCGGCGCCCCGATGTTGAAGTAGAGCTTGCCGTCGGGGCCCATCGTCAGGAACTTCCAGAAGTGCCCGGCCGCGCGGTTCGGGTCGAGGTTGTCGACCACCACCTTGCCCTCGCCCGGACTGTCGAGCTTGC
>DASYPG010000423.1:0-4345 GCA_036006885.1 Burkholderiales bacterium
GCTTTGACCAGCGCGGAGACTTTGCCCATGTCGGCCCGGCCGGCGAGCCGCGACTTCAGCGCCGCCATCACCTTGCCCATGTCCTTGACCCCGCTCGCGCCCGTTTCGGCGATTACGGAATTGATTTCCTTCTGGATCTCGGCTTCGCCGAGCTGCTGCGGCAGGTAGCCGCTCAGCACCCCAAGCTCGAATTTCTCGGCATCGGCGAGGTCGTTGCGGGCGGCTTTTTCGAACTGGGCGATGGATTCGCGCCGCTGCTTGATCATCTTCTCGAGGATCCCGACCACGTCGGGGTCGGTCAGCTCGACGCGCTCGTCAACTTCCTTCTGCTTGATCGCGGCGAGGATGAGGCGGATCGCCGACAGGCGCGCCGCATCCTTGGCGCGCATCGCCGACTTCATGTCCTCGCTGATTTGCCCCTTAAGGGAGATCGGGAGATCTTCAGTACATCTTCTGCGGAAGCATCTGGCTGCGCAGACGCTTGTGATGGCGCTTCACCGCCGCAGCGAGCTTGCGCTTGCGCTCGGCGGTAGGCTTTTCGTAGAACTCGCGGGAACGCAGCTCGGTGAGGAGGCCCGTCTTCTCGACGGTGCGCTTGAAGCGGCGCATGGCCACTTCGAACGGCTCGTTTTCCTTGACACGTACGGTCGGCATCCAGCTCCTTATCTACGCTGCGGTCTACCCTGCGGTCTACCCTGCGGCCTTGAAGGGGGCTGAATTGTATCAAAATCATCCGCATGTTGATCCTCGGGATCGAGACTTCCTGTGACGAAACCGGCGTCGCGCTCTACGATGCAGCAGCAGGGCGCCTCGTCGCGCACGCGGTGCATTCCCAGGTGGCCATGCACGAGGCCTACGGGGGGGTGGTCCCCGAGCTTGCCTCGCGCGACCACATCCGGCGCCTCATTCCTCTGACGCGGCAGGTGCTGGGCCAGGCGAAGCGAAATATTCACGATCTGGCCGCCGTGGGCTACACCGCGGGCCCGGGGCTCGCCGGGGCCCTGCTGGTGGGCGCCTCCTTCGCCCATGCCCTCGGCCTTGCGCTGCGTATCCCCGCCTTGGGGATCCACCACCTCGAGGGCCACCTGCTCTCGCCGCTTCTTTCCGAACGCCCGCCGTCGTTTCCCTTTGTCGCGCTGCTCGTCTCCGGCGGCCACACCCAGCTCATGCACGTCGAGGGGGTCGGCCGCTACGTCCTTCTCGGAGAAACGCAGGACGATGCCGCGGGGGAAGCTTTCGACAAGACCGCGCAGCTTCTCGGCCTCGGTTATCCGGGCGGCCCGGCGCTGTCGCGTCTCGCCGACACGGGCACACCGGGACGCGTCGCCCTACCGCGTCCCATGCTGCACAGCGAGGATCTCGAATTCAGCTTCTCGGGCCTCAAGACGGCGGTGGCCACGGCGATCAAGAACCAGCAGCCGCAACCGGCGGATCTCGCCCGCGCGTTCGTCGACGCCGTGGTCGAAGTCCTGGTGGCGAAATGCCTCAAGGCGCTGAAGTCCACGGGCTTGAAGCGATTGGTGGTCGCGGGAGGCGTCGGGGCCAACCGGCAGCTGCGCGCGGCGCTCGACGCCGCGGCGACGCGCCGCGGCTACGAAGTGTTCTATCCGGAGCCCGAGCTCTGCACGGACAACGGGGCGATGATCGCCTTCGCCGCGGCTTTGCGCTTGCCGCGGGAATCGCACGGCGAAGCGCGCTTCACCGTGAGGCCGCGTTGGGATCTGGAGGGCTAGCCTTCTTGCGGCCGAGCTGCGACTCGGTCCCGGCCGCGAGCCGCGCGATGTTTTCGCGGTGGCGCCAAATGAGCAGAAGCGCGATCGCGGCGACGACCACGACCACGCGCTCGTCGGCGCCGAGGAACCACGCGCAGACCGGCGCGCTGATCGCTGCGACGAGCGAGGCGAGCGACGAGTAGCGGGACAGCGCGACGACCATGATCCACGCGGCAAGCGCGGCGAGACCGAGCCGGGGCTCGAAGCCGAGCAGCACACCGGCCGCGGTGGCCACGCCCTTGCCGCCCTGGAAGCGGTGGAATACCGGATAGAGATGCCCGAGGAACACCGCGAGGCCCGCGGCCGGAACGTCGCCGCCGAGCTGCGCCGCCAGCCACACCGCGAGCCAGCCTTTGCCCGCGTCGCCCGCAAGCGTAAGCACCGCAGCCGCCTTTCTTCCGGTGCGCAGCACGTTGGTCGCGCCGGGATTCTTCGAGCCGTAGCTGCGCGGATCGGGCAGCCGCATCAACCGGCTCACTACGATGGCGAACGAGACCGAGCCGACACAGTACGCCGCGAGCACGGTGAGGAGAACGGTGGGCGCCGTCGCCATGGCGGAAGCATACTACCGCGCGCCTATAATGCTCCGCGCCCGTGGACCACATCTTCATCCGCGACCTCCGGCTGCAGACGCTCATCGGCTTTCACCGCCGCGAGCGGATCGTGCCGCAGACCATTCGCCTCGATCTCGAGATCGGGATCGCGAACGCCGCGGTCTTCTCGAGCGACAAGGTCGCGGATTGCATCGACTACGACAAGGTCACGGCGCGCATCCGCGAAATCGCGTCCGAGCACGTGAACCTGGTCGAGACCCTCGCCGAGCGCGTGGCGCGGCTACTGCTGGACGAGTTCGGCGCCGCCTGGGCGAAGGTGTCGATCGCCAAGCTGGGCATCCTCAAGGACGTCGGCCTCGTCGGCGTCACCGTCGAGCGGCGTCGCGCCTAGTCTTCCAGCGCGCCTTCAGGAATCCGGTCGCCGGCGTCTGCATTTCGGCGGGCTTCTTCGCCTCCTAGCCCCGCGGATGGTGCCTGGCGTGCAGCGCCTTCAGGCGCTCGCGGGCGACGTGCGTGTAGATCTGCGTGGTGGAGATGTCGGCGTGGCCGAGGAGGAGCTGCACGACGCGCAGATCCGCGCCGTGGTTGATGAGGTGCGTGGCGAACGCATGGCGCAGCACGTGCGGCGAGAGCTTCTTGCTCGGGATCGCGCGCGCGCCATAGCGCCGGATCAGGTGCCAGAACGCCTGGCGCGTCATGCCCGCGCGGCGCGTGGTGAGAAATAGCGCGTCCGCGGCGCCCTTGCGCGCCTTCAGGTAGCGCGCGATCCATTCGACCGCCTCCTCGCCCAGCGGGACCAGGCGCTCCTTCGAGCCCTTGCCCATGACGCGCAGCACGCCGGCGTCGAGGTTGACCTCGAAGGTCTTCAGCCGGACCAGCTCCGAGACCCGCAGGCCGGTGGCGTACAGCGTCTCGAGCATCGCGCGGTCGCGCAGCCCGAGCGCGGTCGAGACGTCGGGCGCCGCGAGCAGCGCCTCGACGTCGGGTTCCGACAGCGTGCTCGGAAAGCGCGGCGCGCGCTTGGGCGGATCGAGCTTCAGGGTCGGATCGGCGGCGATGCGCCGCTCGCGCACGCAGTACCGATAGAAGCGTTTCAGGCTCGACACGAGACGCGCCAAGCTCGAGGCGCGCCCCCTGCGCGAGGCGAGGAAGCCGAACAGATCCGCCTCCCCGACCTCCAGCAGCTTTTTTCGCCGCGCGAGCTGCTCAAGGTCGGTACGGTAGGAGGAGATCGTGTTCCGCGACAGCCCGTCCTCCAGCCACAGCGCGTCGCAGAACGCGTCGAGCAACCGCGTGTCGCCCTGGTTCAAGGCTCGAGCTCGAAGACGTCGGCCGCGCGCTCGTGCGCGAGGAGCCAGCGCTTCGCCTCGACCAGATAGCCGCCGCTCGAGTGCGCGAAGCCGCCGATGCCGTCGGCGGCGACCACGCGGTGGCAGGGAATGACGATCGGCAGCCGGTTGTCGCCGCAGGCCTGGCCGACCGCGCGTGGCTCGGCCTCCAGGCGCTTCGCGAGCGCGCCATAGGTGAGCGTCTTGCCGCGCGCAATCCCGCACAGCGCGTCCCAGAGGCGCCGCTGGAACGGCGTGCCTTCGATGAGGAGCGGCAGGTCGAATCCGGCGTCCGGGTCCACCAGATAGCGTTCGAGCTGCCGTGCAGCGCGCTCTGCAAGCGGATTTCTCGGCTCTTCTACCGGAGCTGAAGGGGGCAAATACCTGATCTCCGCGACCCGCGCGTCGCGCGTCTTCACCGCTACCTTCATCCACGGAAAAGCGACGATTACGTCGAACACAGCTTCTCGATCTGGGCGAGGAGGTCGTCGGGGACTTCGATGCCGCCCTGCGAGGCGCGCTCTGCGGCGAAGCGCCGGGCGCCAGGCAGCCGCACTTCCGGGTCCGAGAGCATCGTGGAAACGACGGTCTCGACGCGCTCGGCGAACTTCTCGCTGCCCGCGAGGGCGCCGGGGTCGATGGCGATGAACGCCTGCCCGGTGCGCGGCTTGTTGCCCTGCTCCGAGAAGAA
>DASYPG010000424.1:0-3410 GCA_036006885.1 Burkholderiales bacterium
ATCGCGCACGAAACCGCCGAGGTCGACGACCGCCGCGTGATAGGCGCGGTTCAGCTCGCGCCAGCGCATCCCCTGGTCCCATGACTTGACGGTGCGCTCGATCGCCTCGCGATTGAGCGCGGTGGCGCGGCGCAGGAGCTCGATCTCCGTGGGCGTCTTTACCGCCCTTGAGTACATCATCGTGTCGTAGGCATCCACGCCTTCAACATTCAAATGCCTTGCCAAGGCGAGATCGTCGAAACCGATATTCGCCCGCTCGAGCCGCAGCTCGGCGAGCGCGCCGCGCAGGGCAGAGCTCATGTCGAAGGCATAGCGACTGCGTGCGTTGCGCACCCAGTCCACTTCGGCTGCGGCGCGGGGAATAAACCGGTCGATGTCTTGGCGCTGCGGCGCGCGGTCGAGCGGCATCATGACCGCGCGGAACGGGCGGATGTCGCGCACCCAGCTCGGCTGGGAGAGGAAAGTCGCGAGGTAGTAATCGGCGAGCACCACGATCGGATGGTCCGGCGCGTAGCGCGAGAGCACCGCGGCATAGGGGCGAGGCTCGTCGGCCTTGTGCGCGATGCCGTTGAAGCCGCAGAGGTAGAAGACGTTGAGCGGGGTCGACAGCACGATGCCGTCGAGCCCGCGCGCCGCCATTGCGGCGAGCAGCCGCTCCAGGTTGCAGAAGCGCTCCGGCAGAACCTCGCGCGCAAACCTGTTGTGCATGGAAAGCAATAATGCCAGTATTTCGCGATGCCCTCGGTGGTCCGGAATGCGCTCATGCTAGCGGCGCTTGCGCTGTGCCAGGCGCCCGCAGCGATCGCGCAGCAAGGGAACGCATTCGTCGTCCCCTACACCGGCACGCTGAAGAAGGTCAACGAAAGCGGGGCGCTGCGGATCGGCCACCGCGAGAACTCCCCGCCGTTCGCGTTTCTCGACCCGAAGCGAAAGCCGATCGGCTACGCGCTGGACCTCTGCGCCGTGGTCGTGGAGGAGATCGTCGCGGAGCTCCGCAAGGACATCCGCGTGGAGTACCGCCCGGTGACGCCGGAGAACCGCTTCGATCTGCTCAACTCGGGCGCGATCGACCTGGAGTGCGGCTCGACCACCAACAACTTCGAGCGCCGCAAGATCGCGGCGTTCTCGCCCACGATGTTCGTGACCGGCACCAAGCTCCTCGTGCGCCGGACCAGCGGCATCCGCTACTTCCGGGACCTGCAGGGCAAGACGGTCGTGCTTACGCGCGGCACGGTTCAGGCCCAGGCGATTCCCAGGCTCGCCGAGCGGCAGAAGCTCGGCGTCAAGTTCGTGACCGCCGAGGACCACAGGCAATCGTTCGAGCTGCTCGCCGCCGGCAAGGCCGATGCCTTCGCCAACGACGACATCCAGCTCTACGGCATGCTCGCCGAGACGAAATCCGGGAGCACCTACCGCGTGGTCGGCGACTTTCTCACCTACGCGGACTATGCCCTCATGCTGCGCAAGGACGATCCGGAGTTCGCCGCGGTGGTCGAGCTGGCGTTCGCCCGGCTCGCCGGCAGTCGTGAGATCGTCGCGATCTACGAGAAGTGGTTCCTCAAGCCCCTGCCGTCGGGGGCGCGGCTCAACCTGCCCATGAGCCCGCATCTGGAGGAGCTGTTCCGAGTGCAGGGACTGCCCACCGACTGAACCTGCCTTTCGAGGAGAAGAAGATGAAGAAGCCGCTCTACGGGAGCCTCTACTTCCAGGTGATCGTAGCCATCGTGGTCGGCATCCTGCTCGGCTACTTCTTCCCCGAGACCGGCGCCGCCATGAAGCCGCTCGGAGACGGCTTCATCAAGCTGATCAAGATGATCATCGCGCCGATCATCTTCTGCACCGTCGTGGTCGGGATCGCCGGCATGGAAAGCATGAAGTCGGTGGGCAAGACCGGCGGCTACGCCCTGCTCTATTTCGAGGCAGTGAGCACGCTCGCCCTGATCGTCGGCCTGGTCATGATCAACACGCTGCAGCCCGGCGCCGGAATGAACGTCGATCCCGATAGCCTCGATACGAAGTCGATCGCGGCGTACGCGGCGCCGGGAAAGATGCAGTCCACCACGGACTTCCTGTTGAATGTCATCCCGAACACCGTCGTCGACGCCTTCGCCAAGGGCGAGATCCTGCAAGTGCTGCTGTTCTCGGTGCTCTTCGGCTTCGCCCTGCACGCGTTCGGCGCCAAAGGCAAGCCCGTGTTCGAGTTCATCGACAAGGTGTCGCACATCTTCTTCGGCATCGTCGGCATCATCATGCGGGTGGCGCCGATCGGCGCGTTCGGCGCCATGGCCTTCACCATCGGCAAGTACGGTGTCGGCTCGCTGCTCTCGCTCGGGAAGCTGATGGGCACGTTCTACGCGACGTGTCTGCTCTTCATCCTGGGGGTGCTCGGGATCATCGCCTGGCTGCACGGCTTCAGCATCTGGAAGTTCATCAAGTACATCAAGGAGGAGCTGTTCATCGTGCTCGGCACCTCGTCGTCCGAGTCGGTGCTGCCGCGCATGATCGCCAAGATGGAGAACCTGGGCGTGAAGAAGTCGGTGGTGGGACTGGTGATTCCGACCGGCTACTCCTTCAACCTGGACGGCACCTCGATCTACCTCACCATGGCAGCGGTGTTCATCGCGCAGGCCACCAACACGCCGTTGACCCTGGTGCAGGAGCTCACGCTGCTCGGGGTATTGCTGCTTACGTCCAAGGGGGCCGCCGGCGTGACTGGGAGCGGGTTCATCGTGCTCGCCGCGACGCTGTCGGCGGTGGGCCACGTGCCGGTCGCGGGCCTGGCGCTGATTCTCGGCATCGACCGCTTCATGTCGGAGGCGCGCGCCCTGACCAACCTGATCGGCAACGGCGTCGCCACGGTGGTGGTTGGCCGCTGGTGCGGTGAGGTGGACCTGGAACGGATGCGTCGCACCCTGGATCGGGAGACGCCGGAAGAAGCCGAAGCTCCGGAGCAGGTGCTGATCGAGGAGGAAGAAGGCGGCAAGCTCAGGCCGGCCGCGCTGCACCGGTAGGGAGGAGAGAACCATGGACGCGAATCCGCTCCTGCAGAAGTTGGGTGTCGATCTCCAGGCGCACGCCGGCAAGGACCTCGCTTGCCGCTCTCCGATCGACGGCGTCGAGATCGCGTTGCTGCGCGCCGATTCGGCGGCCGACGTGCAGGCAAAGATCGGCGCCGCCGCCGAGGCCTTCCGGTCCTGGCGCAGCGTACCGCCGCCGCGCCGAGGCGAGCTGCTGCGCCTCTTCGGCGAAGAGCTGCGCGCGCAGAAATCCTCCCTCGGCAGGCTGGTTTCGATCGAGGCCGGCAAGATCCTCCAGGAAGGGTACGGCGAAGTGCAGGAGATGATCGACATCTGCGACTTCGCCGTGGGCCTGTCGCGCCAGCTCTATGGGCTGACGATCGCTTCGGAGCG
>DASYPG010000425.1:0-7393 GCA_036006885.1 Burkholderiales bacterium
AGCCAGATCCAGGCCATGCGTTTCCCTAGATAAAGACCGAGCGGCCGCCGTCGACCGCGATGATCTGCCCCGTGACGTAAGGGGCGGCGGCGAGGAAGTGAACCGCCTGCGCGATGTCCTGCGGCGAGCCCATGCGCGCGAGCGGCGTGGTCGCAATGATGCGGTTGCGCTCGGCGGAGTCGAACTGGCTGTCCTCGGGCCAGGCGATGGCCCCCGGCGCCACGCCGTTCACGCGCACGCGCGGCGCGAGCTCGACCGCGAGCGACCTCGTGAGCGCGGCGAGCCCCGCCTTGGCGATGCTGTAGAGCGGGTAGCCCTTGAGCGGGCGCTCGGCGTGAATGTCGACGATGTTGACGATCGCCCCCTCGTGCTTCGCGAGCTCGGGGGCGGCCTCCTGGCAGATAAAAAGCGGCGCCCGCAGGTTGGAGCCGACGAGCTCCTCCCAATGCGAAGACTCGATAGCGCCGACATCGACCGGGAAGAAGGCCGAGGCGTTGTTCACCACGAGGTCGAGACGGCCGAAGCTCTGCAGCGCGGCCGAAACCAGCGCGCGCGGCGCGATCGGCGCCAGGAGCTCCGCCTTCACCCGCGAGGCGCTCTTCGCGCGCGCCGCGTTGAGCTCGGCCTCGAGCTTGGCCGCATCGCTTTCCGAGTCCCGGTAGTGCAGCAGCACGTTCGCGCCCGCGGCGTGGAGCCGGCGCGCGATCGCCGCACCGACGCGCCGCGCGCCGCCGGTGACGAGGGCCACCTTCCCGGAGAGCGACTCGTTCATGAGTGTCTTGAATTCTAGGGTAAATTCGCCGCGTGCTCTCCCGCCTGCGAGAAGCGATCGCCGCCAATCAGGGCTGGATTGCGTTCGCGCGTTACATGGAGCTCGCGCTCTACGAGCCGGGGCTGGGCTATTACGCGGGCGGCGCGCACAAATTCGGGCGCGAGGGCGACTTCGTCACCGCGCCGGAGCTCGGCTCGCTTTTCGGCCGCGCGCTGGCAAGGCAGTTGAAGGAACTGCGCTTTCCCATCCTGGAATTCGGCGCCGGCAGCGGCGCCCTCGCCGAAACGCTGCGCTCCCAGCACGACTTCGACTACAGCATTGTCGAGATCAGCCCGGCGCTGAAGGCCCGCCAGCAGGCGCGGCTCGGCTCGCGGGTGCAGTGGCTGGAGCGCCTGCCCGAGCGGATCCGCGGCGTGGTGCTCGCCAACGAAGTGGTCGACGCCATGCCGGTGCATGCCGTAGCGTGGCGCGAAGAAGGGATCATGGAGCGCGGCGTTTCCTTTTCCGATGATCGTCTGGTCTGGCAAGAAAAGCCTGCACAGGGGGAAATACTTGAAGAAGCCAAAACCCTGTCCGTGCCGGCTCCGTATGAGAGCGAGATCGGCCTCGTTGCTCGAGCCTGGATGCGCGAACTCGCCGCGCGCCTGGACGAAGGCGTGATCTTCATCTTCGACTACGGCTTTCCGCGCCGGGAGTACTACCACCCTCAGCGCGCGGCTGGCACGCTCATGTGTCATCACCGCCATCGCGCCCACGCCGACGTGTTCGCGCATCCCGGGGAGGAGGACATTACCGCGCACGTCGATTTCAGCGCCCTCGCCGGCGCTGCGGTCGACGCCGGGCTCGAAGTCCTCGGCTATGCGACGCAGGCGCAGTTTCTGATCAACTGCGGCATCACCGAGGTGCTCGGCGAGGCGAACGTGGAGAACGCGCTGCACTACGCCCCGCTCGCCGCCGAAGCGCAGAAGCTGCTTTCGCCCGCCGAGATGGGCGAGCTCTTCAAGGTGCTCGCCGTCGGCCGTGGAGTGAAAGGATCGCTGCGCGGCTTTGCCAACGGTGATCGTTCACACACTCTTTAGCGATAATTCGCCGATGCGCTGGATCCTGATCGCGTCAGGAATTTTCCTACACGGCCTCACCCTGGCCGATGAAGCGGTCGAAGCTAGGAAGCGCTGGGAGTCGAGTCCGCACGGGCCGATGCTCGAACGCATCCTGCCGCCGACTTTCGCGCCTGTTGAGCTGCCCGAGCCCGACTCGCAGGGCGCACGGCTTACGCTGCGCTATTGCGTGCAGTGCCACAACCTCGCCAATCCGGCGATGCACCACGCCGCGAAGTGGCCGGCGGTGGTCGAGCGCATGGTCCTGCGCATGGAAGGCCGCGGCAACATGGGGATGCTGATGTCCGAGATGATGGCGGGCGTGAAGGCGCCGCACGAGGACGAGACCCGCACCATCGTCGCCTACCTGCAGAAGTACGCGCAGACTCCCCTCGATACGCAGCGCTATCCCGAGGTCAACCGGCCCTCCGGCGAGGCCTTCCGGCTGGCGTGCAACCAGTGCCATGTGCTGCCGGATCCCAAGCGCCACACCGCCGACGAGTGGCCCAGGGTGGTCGCGCGCATGCAGGAAAACATGGAGTGGATGAACCGCGTGGTCGGCTCGCAGCCGGTTCCGGGCGAGCCGCAGCTCCGGGTCGAGGAGATCAACGCCTTTCTTCGCAGGTACGCCCGGCGCTGATGGAGCCGCTGCGGCGAAGGTTGGTCCTGCTGGCGGCGGCGGGCATCGTGCCGCTCGCGGCGGCCGCGGGGATCGCGCTTCTCGCGCTCGCCGCCGAGCAGAAGGCCCAGGCCGAGCGCGCCGGGATCGAGATCACCCGCGCGCTCGCCACGGCGATCGACGCGGAGCTGCACCGCTCGGTTGCCGCGCTGGAGTCGCTCGCGCAGGGCCCGGCGCTCGACACCGGGGACATCAAGCGCTTCCACGAGGTGATGCGGCGCCTTCACGCCGCCCGCCCCGACTGGATCACCGTCACGCTGGCCGACCCGGCCGGCCAGCAGCTCGCCAACGCGAACCAGCCCTACGGCGCGACGCTTCCGAGCGTGGTCGACCCCGAAAGCCTGGAGCGGGTGGTGCTCACGCGCCGTCCGGCTATCGGCGACCTCACCGAGGGGCGCACCCCCGTTCTCGCCGTCCCAGTGCGCGTCCCGGTGCTGCGAGAGGGCCAGGTGCGCTACGTGCTCACGGCGGCGCTGCGGCCGGAAGCTTTCCTCGAGGTTCTCAACCGCCAGCGCATTCCTCCGGATTGGGTGGTGTCGGTGTTCGACTCGCGCAACATGCGGGTGGCGCGCTCGCGCCAGCACGCCGAGTTCCTCAACAAACCGCCCGCGCCCGGCCTGGAAAAGCTCATGCAGCGCGGCGAAGAAGGATCCGGCACGACGTTCGTGCTGGAAGGCGAACAGGTCTATACCTCGTTCAGCCGCTCGCGCGAGACCGGCTGGTCGGTCGCGATCGGCATCCCGCCCGCCGCGGTCGAAGCCGGCGCGACGCGCTCCCTGCTCGTCTATGGCGGCGGCATCCTCCTCTCGATCGCGCTCGGCGTGCTTTCGGCGCTCGCCATCGCGCGCGGCATCACTGCCCCGATGGCCTGGCTGAGCGCCGCCGCGCAGGCGCTCGGCCGGCGCGAGGCTGTGGTGCCGCCTTCGACGCCGATCCTGGAGATCCGCGAGGTGGGCAGCGCCCTCGCCGCGGCGGCCGCGGAGCGGGCGCAGCACGAGGCGGAGCGCGAAGAGCTCCTGCGGCGCGAGCGCGAGGCGCGCACCGCGGCCGAGGCGGCGAGCCGCGCGAAGGACGAGTTCCTGGCGATGCTGGGGCACGAGCTGCGCAACCCGCTCGGCGCGATCGCCAACGCGAGCCACCTGCTCGACCATCCGCGCATCGATGCGGAAGCGTCGCGGCAGGCGCGTGCCGTCATCTCGCGCCAGGTCGATCACCTCGCGCGCCTTACCGACGACCTGCTCGACGCCGGGCGCGCTGTCATGGGCAAGATCGTCCTCGAGCGGCGCCCGATCGACCTCGCCGCCGTGGTGGCGCGCGCAGTGGCCACCGTCGAGTCCGCGGGCCGCTTTGGCGCCCATCGCCTGGAGCGAAGCCTCGAGCCGGTCTGGGTCGACGCCGACGAGACCCGGATGGAACAGATCGTGGTGAACCTGGTCGGGAACGCGCTCAAGTTCACGCCGGCCGGCGGGACGGTTGCGGTGCGCGTCAAGCGCGACGGCAACGACGCCGTGCTCGAGGTGAGCGACTCCGGAGTCGGCATGTCGGATGAGCTGCGCGCGCACGCCTTCGAGCTCTTCGTCCAAGGCGACGCGGCGCTCGACCGCGGCAAAGGCGGTCTCGGCATCGGCCTCACGCTGGTCCGGCGGCTCGCCGAGCTGCATGGCGGCACGGCGAACGCGGCGAGCGACGGACCGGGCGAGGGGTCCCAGTTCACCGTGCGCCTGCCCGCCATAGCTGCGCCCGAGCAGTCGCACGGCGCGGGGTTGGACCCGAGACGTGCTGCCGGACGCGACGTCCTGATCGTGGAAGACAACGCCGACGCCGCCGAGACGCTGCGCCGGCTGCTCGAACTCTTGGGGCACCGCGTGCGGGTCGAGCACAATGGCGTCGCGGGCCTCGAAGCGCTCCTCTCGGGGCCGACGCAGATCGCGCTCATCGACATCGGGTTGCCGCGCATGGACGGCTACGAGCTGGCGCGGCGCCTGCGCGGAACCCTGAATGGCCGCCCGCAACCCTTCATGGTCGCGGTCACGGGCTACGGGCTGCCGGAAGACCGCAGCCGCGCCCTTGCCGCGGGGTTCGACGAGCATCTCGCGAAGCCGATCGACGCCGCCGCGCTAGCCCGTGTGCTCGCGCACAGCCTTCCTTAGGAATTCAATCAAGTTTGGGGGACGGCCATCCCCTTCACCACGGCCGCGCGCTGGCCGATCGCGTCGTACCAGCGCTTGACGCTCGGAAACCCGGCCAGGTCGACGCGGTGCCACTCGTGGCGCGCCACCCAGGGATAGGTGGCGATGTCGGCGATGGTGTATTCCCCGCCTGACAGGTACTCGTTCGCGCCGAGCCGGCGCTCCATTACGCCGTAGAGGCGCTTCGCCTCGTTGCCGTAGCGCTCGGTACCGTACGGGATCTCGTCCTTCTTCGCGCGCATGAAGTGGTGCGCCTGGCCGAACATCGGCCCGACGCTCCCCATCTGGAACATGAGCCACTGCAGGACTTGATATTTGGTCTTCTGGGGAAAGAATCTGCCTGTCTTGTCCGCGAGATAGATGAGGATGGCGCCCGACTCCATCATCGAAATGGGCTTGCCCCCCGGGCCGTCGGGATCAACGATCGAGGGAATCTTGCCGTTCGGGTTGATCTTCAGGTATTCGGGGGCGAACTGCTCGCGGTTGGTTCCAATGTTGATCTTGTGGACGTTGTACGGCAGAGCGCACTCCTCCAGCATGATGGACACCTTGCGTCCGTTGGGGGTGCTCCACGTATAGAGTTCAATCATGTTGAAATGGCTTTTGACGGTTCTGATTGGGCTGGTGATTCTAGCGGTACTCGCTCCCCGCTTCCGCCTGCCCGGCGACTTCCGCATTCCGCTGCGCGGACGTGTCTACTACGTGCCGCTCGCAAGCACGGTGCTTCTCACGCTCATCGTCTGGGCGCTGGGCCGGCTCCTCTAGCGCCCGCCCAGCAGCGCGCCGATGGAGCGACCGACCGCGATCTGCGGCTGCGACGCCGGCAGGTGCTCGGCCGCTTCGCGCTGCGTGACGATCTGGCGCGCGACCTCGAAGGCCTCGGTGAAGGAAGTGGTTTTCGCCAGTGCGTCGCGAAACAACGCCTCGCCGAAATAGGTGAAGTCGCGGCCCGCCTCGCAGCCGAAGGACGTGCGGTCGGGCGCCGCGGCCGTGATGACGATGCTGTTGTCGTCGCGCAAGGGCTCGACGAACCCGCCCGAGTAGCACGCCGACACCACCACCACGCGCCACTTGATGCCCGAGTCGTGCAGCATCCGGGCGAGCGCGGTCGGCGTGAGCGGCGCGAGCTCGAGCGGCGGCTGCCAGGCGGAAAGGCGATGCTCGCGGTCGCCGTGCGCCGTGATGTAGAGCACCAGCACGTCCTCGTCGGCGTTCATCGCCCGGCCGACCCGGTCCAGCGCGCGCGCAAGGTTGGTGACGCTCGCGATCGGCAGCTCCTCCAGCGCGCTGTTGTTGCTGCTCGCAAGCGCGATCGAGCGGCCGGCGGTGCCGAGGCGCTCGTCGAACAGCCGCTTCACGTAGCGCAGCTCCCGCACGAACACCTCCTCGCTTGCGTCGGGGGCGAAGCCGACGAAGTACTGCTCGCGCACGCCCGCGCGGCCGGGCTCGATGGAGGCGAGCGCGCGCTCGATGAGTTCCCCCTGCAGGTGGAACAGGCGCTCGTCGGCGAGCGGCGCGGTCTCCTCTTCGCCCTCGGGCGGCTGCCACACCTCGGTCTGCGGATAGAGGAAGAGCGCGATCGCCATCATGGCGCATACCACGGCCGCGCCCTGGTAGAGCTGCGGACGCTGCGTGCCCGCGCTGACCGCGACGGCCCTTACCGCCACCGCGAAGATCCAGCCGAGCAGGAGGAAGTACGCAGCCGCGCCGAATCCACCCAGCGGCGCGGCGAGGTAGGGCAGCGCGAGCCCGGCGAGCTCGAACACCGCGTCCGAGGCGGTGAGCGCGATGGCAACCGCGAGGAGGCGCTGCTGCGCGCCGTATACGAGCGCGACCAGCAGCGCCGCAGCGAGCACCAGCGGCACCGTGGCGAGATAGACCAGCAGCGCCGCATAGTCGATCTCCCCCGCGAAGCCGACGCGCAAGCCTGCGACCAGCACCCACAGCACGCAGTTGAACGCGACGAGGGCGGCGTAGTCCACCGCGGAGACGCGGAAGTCGAACGCGCGCACCGGCAGGAAGAACGCGAGCCGCGTTCCCGCGAGCAGATTGCGGGCGAGCGATGCGCCGATCATGCGCGCTCGATGGCGCGCACGCGCGCCTCGTCCACGAGGCGCGCGATCTCCGCGGGGGAAGCCGCCTGCGCCGCGATGGCGCCCGCGTCCACGGCCGCCGCCGCTAGAAATGCTTTTCTTACCCGTTGGGTATCTATGTTCGGATTGGCGAGCCGCGCGACTTCCAGCAGCTCGTGGAAGCGCTCTGGCCGGCGCAGTGCATCGGTGCGCTTGAAGAGCTCGAGCAGCGCAGCCGCGGTGGCCTCAGGGGCGGCGCGCACCGCCACGCGGTTGCGGCAGGCGAGGAGCGCCAGCTCGCGCACTTCGTTCGGCGCTTTCAGGCGCTCACACACCGCCTCCACGTCGGCTTCCTGGTGCGGCCAGGCGATGACCGCGAAGCGAACCGGAACCGACGACTTCGCCTTTGCGCTCACTGCAAGCAAAGGCAATACCGGTTTTACTCCGCCGAGAAGCTTGTCTCCAAGGCCGCAGGCTTCGAGCACCTCGAACATCTTTTCCGGATGCGGCTCGGCGAGGCCGCGCGCGAATTCCTGCCACACGCGCTCGGGCACCAGGTAGTCGGCCTCGCCCGAGCGCACCAT
>DASYPG010000426.1:0-3365 GCA_036006885.1 Burkholderiales bacterium
CGGCGACAGCGCGCCGTCGGGCCCTCCGAGTCCTTCGACTGTCACCACGTCGCAGCGGTCGGCCTGCACCGCGAACAACAAACACGAGCGCACGGCGGCGCCGTCGAGCAGGACGGTGCAGGCACCGCACACGCCGTGCTCGCAGCCCACGTGGGTGCCGGTCTGCATCAGGCTGTGGCGGATGCAGTCGGCGAGATGGGTACGCGGCGGCACGTCGGTTTCGACGCGCTTGCCGTTCAGCTCGAATCGCACTTTCATTTGTCGACGAGATTCCGGTAGTAAGCCTGCGGCGGGCGGTTGCCCTCGAGCCCGGCGCCTTTCATGGCTTCGAGCGTCACCTTCCAGTCCTCTTCCGCCATCCAACCGAGCGGCGCGTTCTTGGTCGCCGCGCTGTGCATGTGGTCGAAGACCATCGGCAGGCCGACCTCGACGAATTTGCGGTTGGTGTCCGGGAATGCGGCGAGCAGCGCGTCGACGCCGGCCTTGGGATCGGCCATCGCGTCCTTCCAGCCGCGCAGCGTCGCGCGCACGAAGCCGCGCACCAGCTCCGGGTTCTTCTCGAGCGTGCTCGTGGTCACCAGGTAGCCGTTGCCGAGGATGTTCACGCCCCAGTCGGAAAACAGCGTGATCTTCACGTCATCAGACTGCGTGCGCGCGCGCAGATAGTCGCCGAAGCTGAACCCGGGAATGGCGTCCACCTTGTGGGTGAGCAGGGCCGCGGTCTTCGAAGCCGCCTCGACCGAGATCATCCGGTAGGCGCTCTCGGGGATGTTGTACTTCTTGAACACCGCCATCAGCGCCACGTAGTCGGCGGCGCCCGGCACCGCGCCGATCGTCTTGCCCGCGAGCTCCTTCGGAGAGCCGACGGGCTTGCCCACGGTGATGATGCCGACCGGCCCCTTCGGCGTCGTATTCGCCACCATGATGACGGGAGCCCCCTTGGAGGCGGCGATCGCCATGGTCCCGGCGTCGGCGAAACCGAACAGATCGCCCCCGCTCGCCACCACCTGGACGGTGGAGTTCGATCCCCGGCCGGGCTTCACCTCGAGGTTGATTCCCTCGGCGGCGTAATAGCCGCGCTTCACGGCGAGAACCGGGCCGACGTGATGCGACCCCGGCACCCAGTCGAGGCGCAGCGTGGCGTCGACTTTGCCGCCCTGCGCGAGAGCGGCAGTTCCAAAAAGGAGAGTCAGAACGACGGCAATGAATCGGCTCATGATGTCCTCCTTAGAGAGAGGCGCGCTGCAATGCGCGCTCGAGTAGCGTGCCCGCAAGTGAGCGGCGGTAGGCCGCGCTCGCGTGCAGGTCGGAAGGCGGGTCGAGCGCCTCCTCGGCGGCGCGCGCGGCGGCCTGGATCGCCGCCTCGTTCACCACGCGGCCGTTGAGCGCGGCCTCGGCCTGCGCGATGCGGTGCGGCCGGGTGCAGGCGCCGATGACGCCGATGTGCGTGTTGGTCGCGCTTCCGCCGGCGTCGACATCGTAGAACGCGGCGATGCCGGCGAGGGCGAAGTCGCCGCGCCGCGGCGAGAGCTCCTCGAAGCCCCAGCGGCGCTTCGCCGGCCAGGCCGGCAGGCGCACTTCGGTGATGATCTCGTCGTCGGCGAGCGCGGTGCTGAGCGCGCCGGTAAAGAACTTGCCCGCGGGAATCACGCGCTCGCCTTTTGCGCCGAGCACCTTGATCTCCGCATCGCAGGTGACGGCGATGCCCGGCATCTCGGCGGCGGGGTCGGCGTGCGCGAGGCTGCCGCCGACCGTGCCGCGGTTGCGGATCTGGTAGTGCGCGACGTGCTCGATCGCGGCGCAGAGAAGCGGCTGGGCGCCCTTCAGGCGCTCGTCATCCTCGATGTCGCGCCAGCGCACGCGCGCGCCCAGGCGCACGCCATCCTCGCCGATGGTGATCTTCGCGAGCTCCCTGAGCTTGCGGATGTCGACCAGCATCGAGGGCGTGGCGAGACGGAACGCCATCGTTGGCAGCAGGCTCTGGCCTCCGGCGATGACCTTCGCATTGCCTCGTCCGAGCAATGCGACGGCCTCGGCCAGCGTCGCGGGCGCCGCGTATTCGAAAGGGGGAAACTTCACTTGGCGCTGTCCGGAAAGACCGCCACGCCCTCGACCTCGACCAGCGCGCCGGCAATCGCGAGCGCCGGCACCACGATCATCGTGCTCGTGGGCGCCTTCGACGGCGCGAGCTCCTTGCGCACCGCGCGGATGGCGGGGACGTTGGCTTCGCCGACGACGTAGGTGGTGGTCTTCACCAGGTGGTCGTAGCGCAGGCCGACCGCGTCGAGCGCGAAGCCGATGTTCTTCCACACCTGCCGGTACTGCGCCACCACGTCGCCTTCGCCGACGAGCTTTCCGGCCGGGTCGCGCGCCACCTGGCCCGAGATGTAAAGCGTCTCGGCCGCGCGCACGCGCACCGCCTGCGAATACATCGCGCCCGGCGGCGCCGACAGCGTGAGTGGATTCAGGTATTCAGTGCTCATATTGGAATCTTCTCCCGTTACTTTCGATTCGCCGCTCCACATATTGAAACGAGAACCTCGCCGGCGCGGTCGCACTGCTCCGCGTCCACGTCGAGGTGCGTGACGGCGCGGACGGTGCGAGGGCCGAACGCGTTCACCAGCACGTCCTTCTCCTTCGCTTGCGCGACGAGCGTCGCCGCGTCGGGCGCCCCCGCGGCGAGACGGAACACGATGATGTTCGTCTGCACCGTGGCGAGGTCGAGCTCGATCGCCTTGCACTCGGTCAAACGTTCGGCGAGACGGCGCGCGTTTCGATGGTCTTTCACCAGCTGCTCGTTGCCCTGATCGAGGCCGTAGATGGCCGCCGCGCAAAAGATGCCGATCTGGCGCATGGCGCCGCCAAGCATGCGCCGCTGGCGCACCGCGCGCGCGACGAACTCGCGCGAGCCCGCGAGCATCGAGCCGCCGGGCGCGCCCAGGCCCTTGGAGAACGCCACGCCGACCACGTCGAACGGGGCGGCGAGCTCGGCGAGCGATTTCCCGGTGGCCGCGGCCACGTTCCAGAGCCTCGCGCCGTCCAGATAGGAGGCGATGCTTCTCTCCCGGGCGGCAAGACAAATGCGTTTGGCTTCCTCCTGGGGAAAGATCACGCCGCCCGCGCGGTTGTGGGTGTTCTCGATCTGCACCAGCGTGGTCGGCGGATAGAGGCCATGGCCCTGCGGCTTGACCGCAGCGAGAAACTCCTCCGTGGTGAACACGCCGCGCGCGCCGATCTCGGTGAGCTGCACGCCCGAGTTGCCGGCGGCGCCGCCGGTCTCGTGCCACAGCGCATGCGCCTCGCGGCTCACGATCACCTCGTCGCCGGGGCGGGTGAGCGTGCGCAGCGCGACCTGGTTCGCCATC
>DASYPG010000427.1:0-8731 GCA_036006885.1 Burkholderiales bacterium
CGAGGACGTACCAGGCGCCGCGCTTCACTTCCTCGGCCAGCTCGCCGGCGCGCCAGGCCACCAGCCCGGCGACGAAGCGCGCGTGCGCGGGGTCCTTCTCGATCACGTCGTCGACCAGCTTGCCGTCGACCACCGCGAAGAGATTGTCGAGCAGCTTCACGCTGCGTCCGCCGGGATTCTTGCTTGTCTGCACCAGCGCGAAGATCGACTCGGAGCTGATCGGGCCGCCGAGGAACACCGGGTCGACCACCTTGCGCGAAGGCGCGTGCTGTGGAAAGAGCTGTCCCAGCGTCATCTGCGTCGGGCGGTTGACGATGAAGCCGATGTGCTGGTCCTGGCCGATCGGCCGCGCGACCAGGATGGTCGCGCCGTAGAGCCGGTCCTGGAGCTGGCGCTTCGCGACGAGGACCACGGGCGCGCTGAGGTCCGCGGCGGCCGCCGGGAAGGTCACGAAGAGGGCGGCGAGCAGGCCGAGGAACGATTTCATGTGCGGCTCCGGAACGGTTTGGTCCGGATCATCATGCCGCGCCGCCCCGTTGCGCCGCGCTGCCGCCCTCCTAGTCCGCTCAGCTTAAGTGGACGCCCGTCGCTCCAGGCACGACAGGTATGCGGCCGCGTCTGGCGGCGCTGCGTCGCGCTGCGCTCGCCACAGGGTCTCGGCGAGACACTCCAGGGCCTGGTGCAGCGCTTCGTGCCGGCCATGAAACCTGGAAACCAGGACCTGGAAGCGGCGCTCGATCCCCGGCGGCTGGTCGATGGAGAGCTGCTCCTCGAGCGCGAGGTGCAGGCTCATGTGCAGGAACGGGTTCGCCTCGTCGGTGTAGTCGCGCTCGCGGTAGCGCTCGGGCGCCTCGAGCACGGCGTGGTACTCGGGATGCAGCAGGATCACGTCGAGCGCCGCCGAGTCCATGCCGGCGAGCGGCACACCCTCGCGGTACTTGCGCCAAGCGTCAAAGAACATCTCGCGCACTTCATCGCGCGACGGATTAAACATCTTCCTTCGTCTTCTGCCGGTATTCGCACAGGTCGCGGATCAGGCACTGCGGACAGCCGGGCTTGCGCGCGAGGCACACATAGCGTCCGTGCAGGATAAGCCAGTGGTGCGCGTTCTTTAGGTACTCAGGCGGCGTGAACTTCAGAAGTTTGTTTTCTACAGCAATGACATCCTTTCCTGGAGCCAGACCGGTCCGGTTCGCGACCCGGAAGATGTGGGTATCGACCGCCACCGTGGGCTCGCCGAACGCGGTGTTCAGCACCACGTTGGCGGTTTTGCGGCCGACGCCGGGCAGGCGCTCGAGCGCCTCGCGATTCCGCGGCACCTCGCCGGCGTGCTCCTCGATCAGAATCCTCGACAGCGCGACGACGTTTTTCGCCTTTGTCCGAAACAGTCCGATGGTCTTGATGTACTTCTCGAGATTTTCCACCCCGAGGCCCACGATGGCTTGAGGAGTGTTGTATTTCTGGAAAAGCTCGGCGGTGGCGAGGTTCACCGACTTGTCGGTCGCCTGCGCAGACAGCACGACCGCCACCAGCAGCTCGAAAGGAGCGCCGTACTCGAGCTCGGTGGTGGGGTTGGGGTTCGCCTTCGCGAGGCGGGCGAAGACCTCGCGGCGCTTCTGCGGATTCATCTGCTGCTTTTTCGGGTTGCACCAGGCTTGCGCGAGAGAATGTCCGCCAGGATCCTCTTGCGTTCTGCGGCCGTCTTGACCGGCACGGCGCGCGCGGTGTCGCGCCGCTTCCTTCTCGAGGTGCCGCGGCGGCCGGCGGCGCGCCGCAGGGTTTCGGTCCAGCGGCCGCGCGGCGCCACCATGTCGATGCAGTCGACCGGGCAAGCGGGCGGACAGAGCGCGCAGCCGATGCACCAGGACTCGACCACGGTGTGCATCAACCCCTGGGCGCCGACGATGGCGTCGACCGGGCACGCGGCGATGCAGCGGGCGCAGCCGATGCAGCGCGCCTCGTCAATCAGCGCCGCTTTTTCGCGCTTCATAGGCCTGCACGCACTCTGCTACCAGGCGCGGCCCGCGGTACACCAGGCCGGAATAGATCTGCACCAGCGAGGCGCCGGCGTCGAACTTCGCGCGCGCGTCCGCCGCGCTCATGACGCCGCCGCAGGCGATGAGCGGAACCTCGCCTTGCAGCAGGCGCGCGAACTTGCGCAGGATCTCGGTGGAAGGCGCGGTGAGCGGGGCACCCGAAACGCCGCCTTCCTCCGTGCCGTGTGGAAGATGGGCGATCGCTTCGTGGGACACGGTGGTGTTGGTGGCGATGAGCCCGTCGGCCCGCTCCCGGAGCGCCACTCCGGCGACCTCGGCGATCGCGGCGTCGTCGAGGTCGGGCGAGATCTTCAGTACGAGCGCTACGTTCCGGCCGTGTCGATCGCGCAACTCTTCGCGTCTCTGCTGCAAAGTTCTCAACAGCAAGGTCAACGCTTGCGCCGACTGCAGATCGCGCAGGCCCTTCGTGTTCGGAGACGAAACATTCAGCGCGAGATAGCGCACTTGCGGGTAGAGCAGCTCCATGCAGCGCGCATAGTCGTCGACCGCGCGCTCGTTGGGCGTATCGCGATTCTTGCCGACGTTGACGCCGATGATCGCCTTCGTGCGCGCCCGCGCCAGGTTGTGCGCGAAGGCCTCGACGCCGATGCTGTTCAATCCGTAGCGGTTGATGATGGCGCGCGCCTCGGGCAGGCGGAAAAGGCGCGGCCTCGGGTTGCCCGGCTGCGGCCGCGGCGTGACTCCGCCCAGCTCGAGGAAGCCGAAGCCGAGCGCGGCGAGCGCATCGACGTGCTCCGCGTGCTTGTCGAGCCCCGCGGCAAGGCCCACCGGGTTCGGGAAGTCCAGGCCCATGACGCGAACCGGGGCTCTTGGAACCGACCTGGAAAAGAGAGCAGCGGCCTCCGCCAGGCGGAGGGTGACTTCGTGCGCGGTTTCGGGTTCGAGCGAGAAAAGGAGCGGGCGAGCCAGGGAATACAGCATCCCTAGGCCGGGTCCCGTCTCCCCAGCCGGCGCCAGGCGCCGCCGACGAAGCCCTCGATCGGCTCGAACTTCGACTTGTACGCCATCTTCGGGCTTTCGCGGATCCAGTAGCCTAGGTAGAGGTACGGCAGGCCAAGGCGCCGGCACGATTCGATCTGCCAGAGCACGTTGTAGGTGCCGAAGCTGGCGCCGCGGCGGTCGGGCTCGTAGAACGTGTAGACCGACGACAGGCCGTCGGGCAGGTAGTCGACGATCGACACCATCACGAGCTGGCCGTTCTCCCGGAACTCGACCAGGCGCGTGTCGACCCGGCTCTGAAGGAGAAAGTGGGAGTACTGGTCGCGGCTGTCGTTGTCCATGCCACCGCCGGAATGGCGCTTGGACTGGTAGCGCAGGTAGAGCGCGTAGTGCTCGAGGCGGAATTTGAGCGGCTGCGCGTGCGCGACCAGGCTCTCGTGCTGCTTCCAGGCGCGTCGCTGCGAGCGGTTGGCGCGGTACTCGCCGACCGGGATGCGCACGGGGACGCAGGCGCGGCACGCGTCGCAGTGCGGCCGGTAGGTGAAGATGCCGCTGCGGCGAAACCCCGCCTTGACGAGGTCCCCGTACAGATCGGTGTTGATCAGGTGGCTCGGCGTCGCCACCTGGGAACGGGCCATCCGGTCCGGCAGGTAGCTGCACGGGTAGGGCGCCGTCACATAGAACTGCAGGACGGCATGCGGTAGGTCGTTAAGTTTCGACACTGCTTTTCACGCGATCCTTCGCGTTGTCGTGCCTTTCACGCGGTTCCTTGCGTCGTCATATTCCACTTCATGGGCGGCTCGGGGTAGTTTACCAAGGCTGCGAGGGTGCGCAAGAACTCGCGCCGCGGGATCTCGCGCGCGCCGAACGATTCGAGCAGCGGCGTGTGCATTTGGCAATCGATGAGCGGAAAGCCGCGGCTTTTGAGCACTCGTACCAGCTCGACCAGGGCCACCTTGGACGCGTCGGTGGCCCGGGAGAACATCGACTCCCCGTAGAACATGCGGCCGAGCGCCACGCCATAAAGCCCGCCGACGAGCTCGCCGTCGCGCCAGGTCTCGAAGGAGTGCGCGTAGCCCGCGCTGTGCAGTCGTAAGTACGCCACGCGCATGTCGGGCCCGAGCCAGGTGCCGGGCTCGTCGCGCCGCGGCGCCGAGCAGCCGCGCAGCACCTCGGGGAAGGCGGTGTCGATGCGCACCTCGTAGCCCTTGTTGCGGATGCTCTTCGAGAGCGAGCGGCTCACCTTGAGCGCCTCGCACTCGAGCACCATGCGCGGATCGGGCGACCACCACAGCGGCGGCTGGCCCCTCGAGTACCAGGGAAAGATGCCCCGCCGGTAGGCTTCCAGCAGCCGCTCGAGCGACAGGTCGGCGCCCGCGGCCAGCAGCCCGTTCGGATTCTTCAGCGCCCGGTCGACGGGCGGGAAAGGGTCGCCTCGTTCGAGCCAGGCTAGCACTGCCTCATTAACATCTGACCTGTTGTCGACAGTAGTTGTCGAGCGCTTGCACGACGCAGGAGCCTGCAATCTGAACCTTGGGGGTGGGATGCTCCAGCGCGAGCCTGAACTCGTATTTCTTGAAGAACTCGTTGAACATCTCCCCGCCGAGCGTGCCGACGGCGTGGATTTCATCGGTCTGCGGATCGTGCTCGAGCAGGATGGCGGCGAGCGGCTGCGGGGCGGGACCGGCGAGCACCTTTGCGCCCGCCGCCGGGTCGTACTGGCTGTGCTCCGAGCAGCAATGGATCACCGACGCGTGGCGGTTGCGCACGCTCTTCTCGGTGCGAAAGCTGATGAAGCTGATGTCGCGCGTCGGGTAGGACAGCTTGTGGGCGCAGATCGCGGAATAGGCGACCACCGAACGGCCCGGGCCGACTCCCCCATGCCACTCGTACACCTGGTTTTCCGCCGTCTTCAGCTGCACCGGTTCCGCCACCGGCTTGCCGAGATTGAGCAGGAAGCAGGGCGTGGCCGCGAACGGATAGTGGAAGATCAGGTTCTGGTTCGCGGGGATCGCGCCGGCGTGCAGCGGCTGCCCTTTTTCGTCGACGAGCTTCGCGCGCGTGTACAGGCGCGGCTGGGAATCGGCTGCGACCGCCCCGGGCGCCGTCGTAGAGGCGAGGGCCGAGGCGGCGCAGAACTTGACGAATTCGCGGCGTTCCATCCGCCGCATTCTAGCGGCTAGAGGTTGTAGCCCTTTTCGTTATGCAGAACGGTGTCGAGGCCCTCGGTCTCCGCCTCGCCGGCGACGCGCAGGCCGACGACGGCGTCGGTGAGCTTGAGCAGGATCCACGTCAAGACGCCGGACCAGGCGCCGATCGCGACGATGCCGACGAGCTGCGTGGCGACCTGCGCGCCCATCGTCCCGTTCTCCGGGTAGCCGACGCCGCCGAACGCCGCGGACGCGAACACGCCCGTGAGGAGCGTGCCGAGCAGGCCGCCCACGCCGTGCACCGGGAACACGTCGAGCGAGTCGTCGACGTTGAGCGCGCGTTTCATGTAGTTGGTGGCGAAGAAGCAGACCGCTCCGGCCGCGCCGCCGATCGCGAGCGCGCCGATCGGTCCGACGAAGCCGGAGGCCGGCGTGATGGTGCCGAGGCCCGCCACCATCCCGGTGACGATGCCGAGGACCGAGGGCTTGCCGTAGCGCAGCCATTCGCAGACGAGCCAGGCGACCGATCCGGTGGCGGCGCCGATGTGCGTCACCAGCATCGCCATGCCCGCGGAGCCGTCGGCGGCGAGGGCGCTGCCGGCGTTGAAGCCGAACCAGCCCACCCACAGCAGGCACGCTCCCGTGACGGTCATCGTCATGTTGTGCGGCGGCATCGCGGTCTCGGGGAAGCCGCGGCGCCGGCCGAGGACGAGCGCGCACACCAGCGCCGCCATCCCGGCGTTGAGATGCACCACCGTGCCGCCGGCGAAGTCCATGATCCCCATCTTCTGCAGCCAGCCCTCGCCCCAGACCCAGTGCGCGATCGGGCAGTACACGACGAGCAGCCACAACAGGCTGAAGAGCAGCATGCCGCCGAAGCGCACGCGCTCGGCGTAGGCGCCGATTACGAGCGCGGGCGTGATGATCGCGAACGTGAGCTGGTACATCGCGAACACCGTCTCGGGAATGCTTCCCTTCACCGTCTTCACGTCGATGCCCGCGAGGAACGCCTTGGCGAGGCCGCCCCACCCACCGTTGCCGTCGCCGAAGGCGACGCTGTAGCCGAGCGCTACCCACGCCAGCGTCACCAGGCAGGTGATCGAGAAGCATTGCATGAGGACTGAGAGCACGTTCTTCGCGCGCACCAGGCCGGCGTAGAAGAGCGCGAGGCCCGGCAGCGTCATGAAGAGCACCAGCACCGTCGCGGTCAGCATCCACGCGGTATTGGCGGGGTCGATTTTCGAAGGCTCGGCGGCGAGCGCGAGCGGAACGTGGACGAGCAGCGCGACGGACGACAGCGTGATTTTTTTCATTGAGCCTCCCCTCTCGCGCGCAAATCTACCAAATCGCGCAGCTTTACGCAGAAGCTTTCGCCGGAGTCGCGTACGCTTGCCCGAAAATTAATCAGGGGGATACGATGAAGCGCGCAATGCTGGCGTTGACCGGCAGCCTGCTGATCGCCGCGCAGGCCCAGGCTCAGACCATGTACCGATGCGGCAGCGTCTACCAGGACCGGCCGTGCGACGCCGGCAAGGCCGGCAGGGTGATGGGCAGCACCGGCAGCGCCGGTGCGGCGGCGACGCCCACGACCGGGGCCGATGCCCAGTGCGTGCAGCGCGGCAGGGACTCCAACAAGATCGTGTGGGCGCGCGAGGGTGGCGCGACCAAGGAGCGGCTGCTTTCCGAGGCGAGCTCGGCCACGGAGGGCCGCCTGATCCAGAACGTGTTCCCGCGCCCGGGCGCGGCCTTGACGGTGCAGGCCGCGGTCGAAGCCGACTGCGTCGCCGAAAAGAAGCGCGAGGAGCAGGAGGCCGCGGTCGCGATCGCGGCGGCGCTCAAGGCGCGCAGGGAAGGCGGCGGCGCGCCCGAATCGCTGCAGTCGGGCTCCAACCCCGGCGCCCAGGAGCAGGCGGTGCAGATCGCGGCACAGGAGCGCGCCCAGCGCGAGGCCGACCAGAAAAGGCATCTGTGCGCGCGCTACGGCCAGGACATGGAATCGCTCGTGCGCCAGGAGCGCTCGGGCGGCAGCGCCTTGAGGATGGACTCGCTGAACGAGCAGCGGCGCTCGCTGCGGGAGCAGATGAGCCAGACAGGCTGCTGAGCCTCAGCGCGCGAGGATGTCTTCGGCGTGGAAGCCGAAGGCGCCGCGGCCCCGATCGGCGAACCAGTGCCTGAGCGTCACCGCCACGGTGCGGAACGCGATCTCCTTCCACGGGATCGCCGCTTCCTCGTACAGCGCCACTTCGAGCGACTCCTCGCCGGCCTGGAAGTCGAGGTCGAGCAGGCGCGCACGGTAGAAAAGGTGCACCTGGTTGACGTAGGGCACCGAGATCAGCGAGAAGGGCGCGGCCAGCTCGATGCGCGCCCCGGCCTCCTCGAGCGTCTCGCGCACCGCGCCGGCGGCCGCGGTCTCGGCGTTCTCCATGAAGCCCGCCGGCAGCGTCCAGTATCCGTAGCGCGGCTCGATCGCGCGCCGGCACAGCAGAATGCGTCCCGCGTGCTCGGGGACCGAGCCGACCACCATGAGCGGATTCTGGTAGTGGATCATCCCGCACCCGTCGCACACCCAGCGCGGCAGGCTGTCGCCCGGGGGCACGCGACGCACGACCGGCGCGGCGCAGTTAGAGCAGAATTTCATCCAGGCGCTCGACGACGCGGTCGGGCGCGAAGCCCAGCCGGTCGAGCGGAGCGCGCGCGCGGTTGATCCAGAAGACGGTGAAGCCGAACGACTTGGCGCCTAGCGCGTCCCAGCAGTTCGACGACACGAAGCCGATCCTCTCCTTGGGTACGCCGAGCTTCCTTGGTGCGAGCTCGTACACCTGCGGCGCGGGCTTGAAGATTTTCAGCTCGTCCACGCTGATGACAGCGTCGAGCTCGAGGCCCGAATGCGCGACCAGCGGCTCGAGCATGTCGGGCGAGCCGTTCGAGAGGATCGCTTTTTTCACCCCACGCAACGAAGAAAGCGCCTTCGGCACTTCGGAGTAGGTGGCGAGCATGGTGTACTCGGCCATCAGGGCTTCCATGCGCTCGGCGGTCAGCTCCAGCCCGAGCGCCTGGCAGGCGTGCGCGAGTGCCTCGCGCGTCACGCTGGAGAAGGGCGCGTAACGGCCCATCAGGCTGCGCAGCCAGGTGTATTCGAGCTGCTTCGCGCGCCAGAGCTGGGAGAGCGCGGTGGCGCGGCCGGGGAAGATAGCCTCGCAACGCCGCATTACCGAGTGCACGTCGAAGAGCGTGCCGTACGCGTCGAACACCAATGCGTCAAGGTTCATTGCGCATCCAGCCTCATGTAAACTGAATTAAACCATGATGGACCGCTACGACGAGCTGTACCAAGGCTTTCGCTGGCAAGTCCCCGAGCACTTCAACATCGCGCAGGCCTGCTGCGGCCGGTGGGCCGCCGAGGGCTCGCGCCGCGCGCTCTACTGGGAGGACGAGTCCGGCGCGCAGGCCGCGTATTCCTTCCGGGACATCCAGGTCGCGGCGAACCGCCTGTCCAACGCGCTCGCCGCCCTGGGCGTGGCGCGCGGCGATCGCGTCGCGCTCATCCTGCCGCAGCGTCCCGAGACCGCGATCGCCTACATCGCC
>DASYPG010000428.1:0-3868 GCA_036006885.1 Burkholderiales bacterium
CGTGCAGGGCGACCATCACCGGCTGACGCAGGTGCTCGCCAACCTGCTGAACAACGCGGCGCGCTACACGCCGGAGGCCGGCGAGATCTTGGTGCGAGCGCGCCAGGAACACGGCTTTTCGGTGTTGCAGGTGCGCGATACCGGCCGCGGCATCGAGGCCGGGATGCTGGAGCGGATCTTCCACATGTTCGTGCAGGGACGCTCGCCGCTCGAGAAGGTCGGGACCGGCCTCGGCGTCGGCCTTGCGCTCGCGCGGCGCATCGCCGAGGCGCACGGCGGCAGCCTTCACGCCCACAGCGAAGGCGAGAACAAGGGCGCCGAATTCACCTTGCGCATACCGCTGGCGGAGAAGAGGCAGGGCGCTGCCGGCGAAGGCGACCGCCGGGAGCCCAGGCCGATGCTGGCCAAGCGCGTTCTGGTCGTCGACGACAACGTCGACGCCGCCGTAACGTTGGGGCTGCTGCTGAAATCGCTCGGGCACGAGACCTGCGTCGTGCACGACGGGCTTCAGGCGCTGCGGATGACGGTCGAGTTCCGCCCCGACGTGGTGCTCCTCGATATCGGCATGCCGGGCCTCGACGGCTACGAGGTCGCGCGCCGGCTGCGCGCGCTCAAGCGCGAGCGGCGCTTGCGCATCATCGCGATCACCGGATGGGGCCAGGAGGCCGACCGCATGAAATCTCGCGAGGCCGGCTTCGACGTGCATCTCGTCAAGCCGGTCGACCCGGGTCTGCTGACCAGTGCCATCGCCAACAACAACGGCCCCACTGTGCATTGACGGCGCCGGCTAGGGCGCCTTGTAGAACAGAAAGTCGGCGCTGAACGCCTGTCGCGCCGCGCTGGCGGCGTTGCTCGCAGTGCAGGCCGCGTCGGGCTCCCGGCCGACCGCGTTCAACCGCTGCACATAGGTGACATCGGCGAATTCACCTGCGCCGCCGTGGCCGGCCGCGCGGTAGAGATGGATCGGCATCTTCCCCGGTTCATCGGGCGAGGCCGCGACGAGCTTCAGCGTGACGCTACTGCCGTCACGGTAGCGCAGGGTCGGCCCGGCGGAGTACCGCCCGACATGGACCCCGGTCCAGTGAAGCAGCGCTGCATCCGGCGCGTCGAGCACCCAGCCATAGGCGCCCGACATCCCGGGTCGCGGCCGGCAGGCGTACTTGAGCGTGCCCTCGGCCCGCAGCGTTATCGCGTGGCGCTCGCTCGCGGGCGGGCGCACCGCGCTCGGCAGCGGGGGCGCCGCCATGTTCTCGGGCATGCCGGCACAGCCCGCCACGCCGGCAGCGAGGAGCGCGGAGTAAGCGTATTTCAGCTTGCGCCGAGCGGACGCCGGCCTACGAGATACCTGACGCCCTGCGTCCCGACATCCTCCACGTGCCGGCAGCCGGCCTTCATGGAGAACTCGTCGCCCGCGCGATAGGTGCACGCCGCGCCCTGCACGGTGAGGGTGATGTCGCCTTCGAGCACGAGGGCGAGCACGTCGAAAGGATGCGAATGCTCGGCGTTATGGCGCCCCGCCTGCAGCTCGTTCACGCGGATCTCGGGAAAACCTTCGGCTCTCAGGCGCGCCTCGAAGCTCGCTTGGTCCATGCCCGCCTCCTGAAAATGGGTGCGGCGTTATTTTTTCTTCTTTTTTGCCTTTGCGCGAGCTTTTTCCGCGGGCGGCTGGAGGCGCAGCATGTTCATCGCGTTGCCGAAGTAGATCTTGCGCCGGTCGCCGGGCTTGAGCGCCATCCGGTCCAGCGTCTTGATAGTCTCGCGGATGAAGAGCGGCCCGCCCTCGGGGTCGAACGGACAATCGGTGCCGAAGAGCACGTGGTCCACGCCGAAGAAGTCCAGGCCGCAGCGGATTGCGCTCGCCGAGCCGTTCACCGAGGTGTCGCCGTAGAACATCCTGAAGAAGTCGAGCGGCCGCTTCTTCATGCGCTTGAGCAGCCCCTCGTAGTCCTCGTCGCTGGTGCGGCTGCCGAACTGGTCCATGCCGTAGCCGATGCGGTCGACGAAGAACGGCGCCATGGCGCCGAGGTGGTGCGTGATGATCTTGAGCGAAGGGAGCTTCTCGAACATCTGCGAGAACACCATGCGCGCCATGAACGCGCTCGTCTCGTAAGGCCAGCCGAACAGCCAATAGATCTCGTACTTCGACTTCTGCTCGGTGGGATAGTCGGCGAACCTGGCCGTGCGCGCGGGATGGACCCAGACCGGCAGGTCGTACTTCTTCGCCATGCGCTCGAAGATCGGGAAGAACTCGGGCTCGTCGAGCGGCCGCCCGTTGACGTTGGTGAAGATCTGGATGCCCTTCGCGCCGAGCGTGCCGATCGCGCGATCCATCTCCTCGAGCGAGGCCGCGACGTTGTTCATCGGCAGCGACGCGACGAAGCACGGGAAGAGCTCGCCATGCTTGCGGACGATCTCGTGCATCCCGTCGTTCGCGAGGCGCGCGAGCTCCGGGGTTTCGCTTTCGTTGCCCAGAAACTCGATCGCTGGCATCGACAGCGTCAGCACCTGCTGGTAGCCGGGCCAGCGCTTCATCATGCGGATGCGTTGGTCGAGGTTCCACAGCACGGGGATGTGCATCCAGCGCTTCAGCGCCGCGGCGAGGCCGGGATTGCCCTCGGCGATGCGCTTCATCCGCTCGAAGTACGCCTCGGGAAAGATGTGCGGAAAGATGTCGAGTTTCTTTTCTGCCTTGGTCATGCGGCTACCCACGTCGTGACAGGGGTCGGATTCTAGGTGCTTATCCGGCGGCTGGCACAGCCCTTGCGATAGGCGTTTCAACTGGCACTCGCCAGCGACTTCAATATCTTTCCCCGAAAGGAACTTCCATGAAGGCAAAGACCCTCGTTGCATGTGCATTGACGGCCGCGGCCCTGCCGCTCGCTCCGGCGCTCGCGCAGAACGCGGAGCCGAGCGGCCCGCAGGGCACCGGCTGGTACGGCGCACGTAATGCGGCCGTTCCGGCGCCGCAAAGCGTCCAGCCTGCGGATGCCTATACGACACGCGTCCCCCAGGACACCCGCAGGCCGACGCGGCAGCGCAACCGCTACGACGGCCCGAGCTGGGAAACCAACCCGCCCGCCCCTCCGGCGTAAGGAGCGCGGCGCGGCGTCAGGCGGCGCCGGAGAAGTCGACCAGCTTCGACTTGTAATCGGAGCGCGGCAGGCTCTTCGGCGCCGCCATGCGGACCTGCGCCGAGAACGTCAGCGCGGCGCGGATCTCCCCGGCGATCGCGTCGGCCAGGCCGGCCTCGCCTTCCACCACGATTGGAAGCGGCGGGTCCTGGCGCACGCCGCGGCTGCGCGGCTGGATCAGGATTGCCCCAGTGACGCGCGGATGAAACCGCGCCACCACCTCGCGCACCGCCGAGGGAAACACGTTTACGCCGCGCACGATCAGCATGTCGTCGGTGCGGCCGATGCAGCGCGCGCGCAAGGCGGTGCTGCCGCAGGCGCACTTCGAGCTCCATACCCGCACCTGGTCGCGGCTGCGGAAGCGAAGCAGCGGCGCCGCCTCGCGCTGCAGGTGCGTGTACACGAGCTCCCCGGTTTCCCCATCGGAAAGTTGTTTCGGTTTGCCTGTGTCAGGATCGATCAGCTCGACGTGGACGAATTCTGCAGCCGAGAAATGCATCCCGGCTTGCGCTGGACACTCGCCCCACAGCGACGCCGCGACGTCGCCGATCCCCATGATTTCGTAGACCTTGGCGTCGAAGGCGCCCTGCAGCTTGCCGCGGAACGAGTCCTCGCCGCCGCCGGGCTCGCCGCCCACGATGAGCCGCCGGATCGGGGCGAGGCTCACCCCTCTCGCCGCGGCCGCCTCGGCGACGTGCAGGGCGTAGGACGGCGTGCAGGCGAGCGCCTCGGGCTGC
>DASYPG010000429.1:0-4728 GCA_036006885.1 Burkholderiales bacterium
GGGTCTGCGCAGCTTCGACCGCGCCATGCCGGAGGAGATCAACCGCATCCTCAGCGACCAGATTTCCGATCTCCTCTATACGACCGAGCGCTCGGCGCACGACAACCTGGCGCGCGAAGGCATACCCGGCGAGCGAATGCATTTCGCGGGCAACGTGATGATCGATTCGCTGCTGTTCCACAGGAGCCGCGCCGTGCCGGCCGCCCAGACGCTGCGAGCCGCGCGAGCCGGGTTCGGCGCCCAGGGATACGGCGTCGTCACGCTGCATCGTCCGTCGAACGTCGACGAGCCGGAGGCGCTGCGCGCGTCGCTCCAGATCCTGTGCGAGGTGTCGGAAAGGCTGCCGCTGGTGTGCGCGCTGCATCCGCGCACCGTGGCGCGGGTCGATGGCTTCGGCTTCGCCGACGTGCTCCAGACCGGTCGCATCGCGGTCCTGCCGCCGCAGGGCTATCTGGAGATGCTCGGCCTGATGGCGGGCGCCACGCTGGTCCTCACCGACTCTGGCGGCATGCAGGAAGAAACCACCGCGCTCTCTGTCCCCTGCCTGACGATGCGCGAGAACACCGAGCGTCCGATCACCATCGAGCAGGGAACCAACACGCTGGTCGGGAGGGACCGGGCGCTGATTCTGCGCCTCGTCGACGAGATCCTCGCCACCGGCGGGAAGCGCGGCCGCACCCCCGAGCTCTGGGACGGGCGCGCGGCGGAGCGCATCGCCGCGCATCTCGCCGGGTGGCTTGCGACGCGGCCGATGCGGCTGCATGCCTGAGATCGCCAACGCGCTCAGCGTCGACGTGGAAGACTACTTCCAGGTGTCGGCGCTCGCGCCCCATATTCCGCGCGCGGACTGGGATCGCATTCCCTGCCGGGTCGAGCGCAACGTGGACACGATCCTGTCGCTCTTTGCAGAGTCGGGCGCGCGCGCGACATTCTTCACTCTCGGCTGGATCGCCGAGCGCTATCCGGAGCTGGTCAGGAGGATCGTCGCCGAAGGCCACGAGCTGGCGAGCCATGGTTACGGGCATCTGCGCATCCACGAACAGACGCCGGCGGACTTCGCTCAGGACATCGGCCGCGCCAAGGCGCTGCTGGAGGACCTCTCGGGAACGCCGGTGAAGGGCTACCGCGCGCCCAGCTTCTCGATCGGCCCACGAACCCTCTGGGCATTCGAATGCATCGCGCAGGCCGGCTACCGGTACAGCTCGAGCGTGTATCCCGTCCGCCACGACCTGTACGGGATGCCGGATGCGCCGCGTTTTCCGTATCGGCCGCGCGCCGATCTGCTGGAAATCCCGGTGACCACCGCCGCGGTTCTCAACCGCAACCTGCCTGCCGGCGGCGGCGGGTACTTCAGGCTGCTGCCCTACGCCGCCTCGCGCGCGCTGATCCGGCGCGTGAACCAGGTGGACCGGCGCTCCGCCATCTTCTACTTTCACCCTTGGGAGATCGATCCCGCGCAGCCGCGGGTGCAGGGCGCGGGCGTCAAGGCCCGGTTTCGCCACTACGTCAACCTGCGCAGGACCGAGCCGCGGCTGCGGCGCCTGCTGCGCGACTTCCGCTGGCGCACGGTGGACGAGGTCTTCCTCGCCCCGGAAGCGGCCGGCGCTCCCGCCCATGTCCACCAAGCCTCGGTGCGCTACGCGAGCTAGCGGCCTTGCGCTGACCCTCGCGCTCGCCGCCGTCCCGGCGGCGCGGGCGGACATCGTGCTCGTAGGACCGCAGCACGCCTTGAAGACGCCGAGCGAGGCCGCCAAGGTGGCTCGCGACGCCGACGTCGTGGAGATCGAGCCGGGCCTCTACGCCGGCGATGCCGCCATCTGGACTCAGAACCGCCTGACGATCCGGGGGCGCGGCGGCCGCGCGCACCTGCGCGCAGACGGGGCGCAAGCCGAAGGCAAGGCCATCTGGGTCATCAAGGGTTCCGGGACAACCATCGAAAACGTCGAGTTCTCCGGCGCGAAGGTCCCGGACCGCAACGGCGCCGGCGTGCGGCTCGAGGGTCCCGGACTGACGGTGCGCAACGGTTACTTCCACGACAACGAGACCGGCATTCTGGCGGGCGGGCACCTCGAGAGCGACATCGTCATCGAGCACTCCGAGTTCGCGCACAATGGCTTCGGCGACGGCCAAAGCCATAACCTCTACATCGGAACCGTGCGCAGCTTCACGCTGCGCTACAGCTACAGCCACCATGCTATCGTCGGCCACAATGTGAAAAGCCGCGCGATCAAGAACTACATCGTCTACAACCGCATCGCCGACGAGCAGGACGGCCGCGCGAGCTTTGCGATCGACCTGCCCGACGGCGGCCTGTCGTTCGTGATGGGAAACCTGATCCAGCAGGGCCCCGAGAACGACCACCGTACCATCGTGGCCTACGGAAGCGAGGGCTACAAGAATCTGCTCAACGAGCTCTATTTCGTGAGCAACACAGTGGTGAACGACGACCCGAAGGGCGGGCGCTTCGTGTTCATCCGGCCCGGAGCCGATGCGGTGCGCCTGATCAACAATCTTTTCGCCGGGCCCGGCGAGCTGTTCGTCGGCAAGGGCGAATCCCGCGGCAACCTGCGCACCGCGAAGAGCGACTTTACCGATCCTGACAAACTGGACTACCGACCGAAGGCTCGCTCCGGCGCAATCGGCAAGGGCATCGATGCGGGCAGCGCTTACGGATTTTCCCTGCGCCCCGCGGCAGAATACCGTCATCCCCTGGGCATGAGTGCGCGCCCGGCCTCGGGACCGCTGGACCTCGGCGCGCACCAGCACATCCAATAGCCCTTACGGGCTACGTTTGGCCTGCGGCGCACAACACGCGAAAATCTCGGTCGGGACAAGCAGTTAACCGACCAAAAAGTCCAGACGATTTCAGCACGGGTCCTAAGCGCATGAAGGTCCTTACATTCAGCACGCTCTATCCAAATGCGGCGCGGCCGGCGCACGGCATCTTCGTCGAGACGCGCCTGCGTCAACTCGTGGCGAGCGGCCAGGTCCAATCGAGCGTCGTCGCGCCCGTGCCATGGTTCCCGTTCAGGCATTCCGCGTTCGGCGCCTACGCGGCGCAGGCGCGTGCCCCTCGCGCGGAAACGCGCAACGGAATCGAGGTCCTGCATCCACGCTTCCCGCTGCTGCCGAAGGTCGGCATGACGCTAGCGCCGTTTCTCCTCTACCGCGCGGCGCTTCCCGTCGTGGAACGAATGCACCGCGAGCGCGGCTTCGACCTCATCGATGCGCATTACTTCTATCCCGACGGAGTCGCGGCGGCGATGCTGGGGCGGCGCCTGGGCGTTCCGGTGGTCATCACCGCACGAGGCACCGACGTCAACCTCATTGCGCAATACCGCATTCCGCGGCGCATGATCCGCTGGGCTGCGGGTCAGGCTGATGCGGTCATCGCGGTTTCACAAGCGCTGAAGGAGAAGCTGGCGGCGCTCGGCGTCGAGCGCGAACGGATTCACGTGCTGCGCAACGGCGTGGATCTCGAGCTTTTCCATCCCGAGAACCGAGACGCGCTGCGGGCGGATCTGACGCTGCGCGGCCCGACGCTCCTCAGCGTGGGCAACCTGCTTGGGTTCAAGGGCCACGGCGTCGCCATCGAGGCGCTGTCGCTACTGCCCCACTACGAGCTGGTCATCGCAGGCGACGGCCCGGACCGTGCTGCGTTCGAGGCGCTTGCCCGGCAATGCGGCGTGTCGGGACGGGTGCGGTTCGTCGGATCGCTCAGCCAGCAGGACTTGCGCCGCTACTACTGCGCAGCCGACGCGCTCGTCCTGGCATCGAGCCGCGAAGGCTGGCCCAACGTGCTGCTCGAGGCAATGGCGTGCGGCACGCCGGTGATCGCCACGGATGTCGGCGGCGTGCCGGAAATCGTCACTTCGATGGACGCAGGCATCGTGGTCAAGGAGCGCAGCGCCCCCGCCTTGGCGGGCGCTGTTCGCGCGCTCCTCACGCAGCCCCGCGAGCGGGCCGCGACGCGGCGCTTCGCCGAACGGTTCGGCTGGGGCGCCACCACGAACGGGCAGCTCCGGCTTTTCAGGCGGGTACTTGCCGCGAACGCTTCGCAGCCCACCGTGCAAGCGGCGCGGGTAGGCTGACCAAGGTCCCTCGCTATGTGCGGCATCTTCGGCATTCTCAACCTCGACGGCAGCCCGGCAGAGCGCCCGGCGCTTCAAGCCATGGCCCGCGTCAGCGTGCACCGCGGCCCGGACGACGAAGGGTTCCACATCGACGGTGCATGCGGGATTGGCATGCGGCGCCTCTCGATCATCGACCTCGCAGGCGGCCACCAGCCGCTTTCGAACGCCGATGGCAGCCTAGTGCTGGTATGCAACGGCGAAATCTACAATTTCCGCGAGCTGCGCCGCGAGCTGGAGGCGCTGGGTCACCGCTTCGCCACCGGATCGGACAGCGAGACGCTGCTGCACGGCTACGCGCAGTGGGGCGACGAAGTCGTCCAGCGGCTGAACGGCATGTTCGGCTTCGCGTTGTGGGACGCGCGCAAGAAACGGCTCGTGATCGGCCGCGATCGCCTCGGCATCAAGCCGCTCTATATCTACCGCGACGGCAAGCGGGTTGCCTTCGCCTCGGAGGCGAAGTCCTTGCTCGCGCTGCCCAGGGTCCAGGCCACGATCGAGCCGTCGGCGCTGCATCACTACCTCAACCTGGGCTACGTACCCGCTCCCGGGTCGCTCTTCAAGGGCATCACGAAGCTTCCGCCCGCGACGCTCCTCA
>DASYPG010000430.1:0-5017 GCA_036006885.1 Burkholderiales bacterium
CGCGTTCCCGGCGCGGTGTCGCTTCCCAACCGCAACTTCATGAACCTGCTCGAGCTGCCGATGCTCTTCTACGTCGTCTGCATCGCGCTCTACGTCACCCTCAGCGTCGACGCCTACGCGGTCGCTCTGGCGTGGCTGTACTTCGCGCTGCGCGTGGCCCACAGCGTCGTGCACCTCACCTACAACAACGTGTTCCACCGTCTCGGCGTCTACGCCGCGAGCGCCGTGGTGCTCGTGATGCTCTGGGTACGCTTCGCGGTGGAGCTCTTCAGAGCCGGTTGAACCAGACGAGCGAGAAAGCGCCGGCCGCGAGCGCGAGCAGCGCCGCCAGCGCGGCCGCGAGCGCAGTGACCTCGCGCTCTTCCTTCGCCAGGACGAACTTGCCGCTCAGGGCCTGGTAGACCTTCTTCAGCTCGTCGGAGCTCGCGGCATGGAAGTACTCCGCTTCCGTGAGCTCCGCGATCGCCTTGAGCGTGGCCTCGTCGAATGCCATGTAGATGGAGTAGCCGTCCATCATCGCCGGGCCGCCCGCGGGCGAGCCGAAGCCGACGGTGAACACGCGGATGCCGTGGTCGGCGGCCATGCGCGCAGCCTCCAGCGGATCGGGGCCGGTGGTGCGTCGCCCGTCGGTGAGCAGCACAATCGCCGACGAGGTGTTGGAGCCCGGCGGCACCGGCTTGACCTCTTTCTTCTCGACCTTCTTCTCCGGCGGCTTGTTCATGCGCCAGGACTGGCGGCTGCCGAGCACCATCGACTCGAGGTCGATGCCCTCGTCGGGGAACAGCGTGGCGAGCGACATGACGATGCCGCTGCCGATCGCGGTGTGGCGATCGAGCTGCAGCCGTTCGAGCGCGGCGATGAGCTCGTCCTTGTTGTTGGTCGGCTTCTGGATCAGGAGCGCGGTGCCGGCGAACGACACGATGCCCACGCGCAGGTCGGAGGGCAGCTCGTCGATGAAGGACTTCGCCGCCGCCTGCGCCGCGGCGAGGCGGTTGGGTTCCACGTCGGTGGCGCGCATGCTGAGCGAGACGTCGATCGCCATGATGATGGTGCGCTGCTGCGAGGGCAGGGTGATCACGGCGCTCGGCCGCGCGACGGCGAGGACCGCGGCGGCGAGCGCCGCCAGCAGCAGCGCGGGCGGCAGGTGGCGCCGCCAGCGCGCCGAGCCCGGCATGGCCGCGCGCACCAGCGCGAGGCTCGCGAAGCGCACAGCGCGGCGCTGGTGCCGCCGCAGGATGTACAGGTACAGGGCGACCAGGACCGGCAGCAGCGCCAGGAGAACCAGGAGCTCGGTCCAAATGAAGTTCATGCCGGCTTTCTCTGGGCCGACTTCGGCCGGAACGCCTTCACCACCGATTCGTGCGTCTCGATGTAGGGGCCGCCGATGAGGTCGACGCAGTACGGCACCGCCGAGAAGATACCGTGCACCCCCGCGTCTTTCAGCCCCTCCAGCGTCTCGCGGATCGACTTGGGCTGCCCCGGCAGGTTGATGATCAGCGCCCCCTTGCGGATCACCGCCACCTGCCGCGAAAGGATCGCGGTCGGCACGAATCTCAGGCTGATCTGGCGCATCTGCTCGCCGAACCCGGGCATGACCTTGTCGGCTACTGCGAGCGTCGCTTCCGGGGTCACGTCGCGCGGCGCGGGGCCGGTGCCGCCGGTGGTCAGCACAAGATGGCAGCCTGCCCGATCGACCAGCTCCTTCAGCGTCGACTCGATGAGCGGCTGCTCGTCGGCTATGAGGCGCGTCTCGTCGCGCCACGCGGGCGCGGCGATCGCAGAGGCGAGCCAGGCCTTCAGCGCCGGGATGCCTTCGTCCTTGTAGACGCCGGCGGAGGCGCGGTCGCTGACGGACACCAGGCCGACGACCAATTCCTCGCTCAAGTGACCCTCATTTCACCTCATACACTTCCAGCTCCACGGCGGCGGGCCGGCGCGCGCCGCTCGCCACGCAGACGATGCGATTCAACCAGGCGTAACGCTCGTCGCCCGTCTCGAAAAGCGGCGTGGTGCGCATGTAGTATCGGGCCGGATCGGTATTTTCCCCCGCCGCAAGGCGCTTGAGCACTTCCGCGGGGCCGTGGCGGAAGCCGCGATTGCGCACGTAGACGAGCGCTCCGTCGGCGGTCTCGAGGGTGTAGCGCGCGTCCAGCTCGGCGACGCCGTCGGCGCGGATCACCTGCCAGTCGGCGCCGCCAGGGAGTACCCGGCCCGAGAGGCGCTCGCCGAAGAACCGCCCGCCGGTGATGGCGATGATGCGCCGGCGCCCGAGCGGCCCGGCGCCCAGCTCCTGCGCCGGCGCAAGCTCGATGTCAGCCTTGAAGAGAGCCTGCAGTCTCAATGGTCTTCAGCACCTTGAAGAGCTCGCGGTAGGCGCGCGGCGGCTTGCCCTCCTTCTGCTCCTTCCTCGCGCTGCGGATGAGCGAGCGGATTTCCTGGAGGTCGGCACGGGGATGCTCGGTCGCGAAATGGGTGAGCGCGGCGTCGTCGGCGAGCAGGCGCTCGCGCCAGGCCTCGAGCCGCCGGTGCGCGGCCGCGGCTTGCGCCGAGCGGCCGTCGATGGCGGCCAGCTGCGCGCGAATCGGCTCCGCATCGAGGTCGCGCATCAGCCTGCCGATATACTGCAGCTGCCGGCGCTTTGCCTCGTGGCTCGTGATGCGCCTTGCATCGAGCACCGCCTGCCGCAGCGCGCTCTCGAGCTGCATCTGGTCGAGCTGCCCTTCGGGCAGTCCGACCAATGCGGCGCCGAGCGACTGCAGCTCGATCATTTCGCGCTTCCTGCGGGTCTTGCTGACGGGTTGGTCCGGCACGCGAGTTATCATAGCGCCCCCATGTCGAAGCACCACGGCTTCACCTGCGAGCCCGGCGAACTGGAGAGCCTCGCGCAGGCGGTGCTAGACCAGGCGCGGCGCGCGGGCGCTTCCGGCTGCGATTGCGACGTGTCGGAAAGCTACGGCCTGTCCGTCACGGTGCGCAAGGGCAAGCCCGACACCGTCGAGCACAACCGCGACCGCAGCCTCGGCGTTTCGGTGTACTGGGGCGAGCGCCCCAAGGCGCGCCGCGGCCACGCCAGCACTTCCGATTTCTTGCCCGCGGCCGTCAGCCAGACGGTCGAGGCCGCAGTCGCGATTGCGCGCCACACCGCCGAAGACGACTGCGCGGGCCTGCCGGACGCGGACATGCTCGCGCGCGGCGCCGCCGACATGGATCTGTTCCACCCGTGGGCGCTTTCGACCGAGGAGGCGATCGAGCTTGCCAAGCGCTGCGAGGCGGCCGCGTTCGCGGTGTCGCGGAAGATCCGCAACTCGGAAGGGGCGAGCGTCTCGGCGCAGCACTCCCAGTTCGTGACCGCGAACAGCCTGGGATTCGTCGGCGGCTACCCGGGCTCGCGTCACTGGCTGTCGTGCTCGATGATCGCCGAGGAAAAGGGGCTGATGCAGCGCGACGACTGGTACAGCGCTTCGCGCACGCCCGACCAGCTCGCCGATCCGGTCGCGCTCGGCCGCTACGCCGGCCAGCGGGCGCTGGCGCGCCTGGGCGCGCGCAAGATTCCCACGGGAAAGGCCCCGGTGCTGTTCGAGGCGCCGGTGGCGCTTCAGCTGATCGGCCATTTCATCTCCGCGGTGAACGGCGGCAATCTCTATCGCAAGACCTCGTTTCTCGCGGACAGCCTGGGCCACAAGCTGTTCTCGCCGCTCGTGGATATCGACGAGCGGCCGCATGTGCCTGGCGCGATGGCGAGCGCTCCGTTCGACGAAGAAGGGGTGGCGACGCGCGATCGCACCATCGTGCGCGGCGGGGTGATCGAGGGCTATTTCCTCGGCACCTACTCGGCGCGCAAGCTCGGCATGAGGAGTACCGGCAACGCGGGTGGCCATCACAACCTGTTCGTGCGCTCGGAAGGGCCGGACTTCGCCGGGATGCTCAAACAGATGCGCAAGGGTCTGCTCGTCACCGAGCTGATGGGACAGGGAGTCAACCTCGTCACCGGCGACTACTCGCGCGGCGCCGCCGGCTACTGGGTCGAAGACGGCGAGATCCGCTTCCCGGTGGAGGAGATCACCATTGCAGGCAACCTGCGGCAGATGTTCGGCGCAATCGCCGCCATCGGCAGCGACGTGGTAGTCCGCAGCGGCCGCTCGTGCGGCTCGATCCTGGTCGAGAGCATGACCATCGCGGGGGATTAGAACCAGCGCCTCGGCGGCCGGCAACGAACCAACCACGGGCGTACTGTTCTAACGTCCATGGTCGCCTGCACGCACGACGAGTTCCCGCGGCCGCCCGAAGACGAGCATCCGATCGTCGCCCTGCTCGCGGTCGCCGCCATCGTCGCAGCCATCGTGTTGATTACTTGGGCGCGCTTCGAGGTCCACGGCACCGGGGACCTAGAGGCGGCGCTCACCGACGGCCCGCTCGAGCTCCTTCCCGACGAGCAGCGCGAGCTCGACGCCGCGGTTACGTCGAACCGGTTCGCCGCCGGCGTCTCGCCGCAATGAACCCTCAGGCATAATTTCCCCATGAAGATCCTGATCGCGCTCGCGGCGGCGTGCAGCTTCGCCGCGCCCGTTCCGCTCCTGGCGCAGCCGCAAAAGCAGCCCGCCACGCAGTACCCCGACGTCATCTTCGTGCCCACGCCGCAGGAGGTGGTCGAGGACATGCTGCGCATCGCGAACGTGCAGAAAGGCGACGTGCTCTACGATCTCGGCTCGGGTGATGGACGGATCGCGATCACCGCAGCGCGCAAGTACGGCATCAAGGCGACCGGAATCGACATCGATCCCGAGCGCATCCGCGAAGCCAACGAGAACGCGAAGAAGGCGGGCGTTACCAACCTGGTCCAGTTCCGCCAGGAGAATCTCTTCACCGCGGACTTCAAGGACGCCACCGTCATCACGCTGTACCTGCTGCCCGACCTCAACGTGAAGCTGCGGCCCAAGCTCTGGAACGAGCTCAAGCCGGGGACGCGCATCGTGTCGCACCAGTTCGAGATGGGCGCGTGGAAGCCCGAGAAGAAGCT
>DASYPG010000431.1:0-10149 GCA_036006885.1 Burkholderiales bacterium
CGGCCAGCCTTCCTCGCGCTCCAGATCCGCAGGTCCCAGTATGGAGCCGGCTCGCGCATTCTCAAGCCCCGGCAGGAGGCGCCGCGCCGTCGCGGCAAGAGCGCCAAGATCCTCCTTTGCTTCCTGCGGGACATACTGGAAATGCACCTGGAGTCCTCCCGGCGACGAATACGCCTCGAGATAGGGCTCGCGCGACACGCGGCCGTACTTCACGTTGTCGTAGGCGCGCTCCAGGTAATCGAGCGAGGGCGCATGCACGGTGTTCTTCATGGAAGAATCAAAGGAAATCCGTGCTGCCACGCCGCGCCGACGGATATTCCCGATTGCGCGCACCAGCTCCGGATCGAGCCATGCGGGATCGGCGAGCTCGAGCAGCGTGCGGCGCGGGTCGGCGCCGGAAATCACGGTCCGGGCCTCGAGCTCCTCGCCGCCGCCGAGCACGACGCCGTGGGCGCGCCCGCCTTTCACCACGATCTTATCGACCCTGGAAGCCTTGAACTGCACGCCCGGGCGCTGGCGAAGGCGGGCGCTGAGGTCGGTGCGCGGCGGGCGGAACACGCCTTGCGGACTGCCGACGTGGTGATGCAGGAAGCGGAATGCCGTGCCGGAGGAGCGCGGTCCCTGCTGGATATTGAGGATGCCCATCGCGCCGAGCGCACCCTTGAGCGCATCGCACTCGAACCAGTCGTCGAGGAGCTCCGCCACCGGCATCGGCAGCAAGCGCATCAGGTCGACCATGCCCTCCCGGCCGAGGCCGCGCACGCGCAGCGCAAACCGCAGGTTCAGGGGATCGACCGGCGTCTCGAGATAGATTCGCTCGAAGAGCCGTGCAAGCGCGGCCATGCGACGGCAGAAGTCTGGCCATCTTCGCGCGTCGCGTTCGCTGTAGCGCCTGATCGACTCCGAGGCGCGTCCGGGGTCGCGCCAGAGCTCGAGCCTGCCGCCGTCCGGTAGAAGTGCAGTGACCCAGGGATCGGGCGCATCCGCTTTCAGCTCCAGGCCGAGCTCGCGGATGACTTGCGAGGGCACCCATCCGAAGTCCTGTGCGGCCGGCGCTCGTTCCTCCACGACGAGCACCTGCTTTCCGCGTCGCGCGAGGAGATGCGCCGCGACCAGCGCGTCGGCGCCTGCGCCGATGACAATTGCGTGAAAGCTCAAGCGCGTTTCCCCAGCATCGCCAGGGCGGCATTGCGGCCCGAAGCGCCCATGACGCCGCCGCCGGGATGCGTGCCCGAGCCGCACTGCCACAGTCCCTCGATCGGCGTGCGATAGCGCGCCCAGGCCGGCGCGGGACGCAGGAAGAACATCTGCTGCAGCGATAGCTCGCCCTGGAAGATGTTGCCCTCGGACAGGCCGACGACGCGCTCGATGTCCGCCGGCGTCACCACCTGCCGGTGCAGGATGGCGGACCTGATGTTGGGCGCATGCTGGGCGAGCGTGTCGACCACCGCGTCGCCGAGCGCCTCGCGCCGCGCGTCGGTCCATGCGCCGTTCACGTGGTACGGAGCGTACTGCACGAAGATGGACATGACGTGCTTGCCGGGCGGCGCCATCGCCGGATCAAGCATCGACGGAATCACGATGTCCATGTACGGGCGGCGCGAAACCTCGCCGTATTTGGCGTCGTCGTACGCGCGCTCGAGGTAATCGAGACTGGGGCTGATCGAAATGGCGCCGCGCAGGTGCGGCCCGCGGCCCGGCAGGCAGGTGAAATCGGGCAGCTCGCCGAGCGCGAGGTTCACCTTCGCCGAGGCGCCGCGGAACTTGAACCTGCGGATCGATTCGACGAACTCGGCGGGCAGCTCGCTCTCGCCGACGAGGCCCAGGAACGTCCTGCGGGGATCGGCGCCCGAGACGACGATGCCGCTGCGGATTTCCTCTCCGCCTTCCAGGACCACGCCCTTCGCGCGGCCGTTCTCCACCAAGACCCGAGATACAGGAGAATTTGTGCGTAACTCTGCGCCGAAGCTGCGGGCGGCGGCCGCGATCGCAGCGCTCACCGAGCCGTTGCCGCCCTTGGCGAAGCCCCAGGCGCGGAACACGCCGTCGAGCTCGCCCATGTAGTGATGCAGCAGCACGTAGGCGGTCCCGGGCGAGCGCGGCCCGAGCAGGGTGCCGATGATGCCGCTCGCCGACTTCGTCGCCTTGAGCGCCTCGGTCTCGAACCAGGCGTCGAGGTACTCTGCCGAGCTCAGGGTCAGCAGCCGCCACAGCGCGTTGAACTTCTTTTTCTCGATGTTCCTGAACAGGCGCGCCAGCCTCGCCAGGTCGACGAGCTCGCGCGGGTGCAGCGAGGCGGGGTCGGGCGGCGCGATGGCGAGGATCGGCTTGATGAGGCGCGCCATCTGGTGCAGCTCCACGCCGAACTCGTCGTAGGCCTCGGCGTCGCGCAAAGAATGGCGCGCGAGCTCGCGCCGGTTCTGGTCGTGGTCGTTCCATTGCGCGAGGTAGTCGCCCGCTTTTCCTCCCTCGCGCAGCGGCGTAAGCGTGCTCTCGAGCGGCAGAATGTGCAGGCCGTGCCGCGGCAGCTCGAGCTCGCGGATGATCTCGGGACGCAGCAGGCTCACGACGTAGGAAAACACCGAGAAGCGGAATCCCGGGAACACCTCCTCGCTCATCGCGGCGCCGCCGACGCGCTCGCGCCGCTCGAGCACCAGCACCCGCTTCCCGGCGCGTGCGAGGTAGGCGGCGCACACCAGGCCGTTGTGGCCGCCGCCGATGATCGCGACGTCGTAGCTCTTCATGCGCTGCTTTTCATGCCTTTTTTCGCTCAGGGTCGAAAAACGGCTTCTTGACCACGCGCGCCGGCGCGCGCTTGCGCCGGTGCTCCACGGTGATCTCGATGTCGAGCTCGGTCCCGGGCCGCGCCCACCGGGAGCGCAGGTGCGCGAGCGCGATATATTTCTTGAGCAGCGGCGACCAGCCGCCGCTCGTCGCATAGCCCGCCTGCTCGGCGCCCGAATAGATCGGCACGCTCATGCGCCAGGCGGACTGCGGCAGCCGCGTGGCGAGGCCGGCGTCCGCGTACAGGCGTTCCAGGCCGGGGTAGGCGATTTCGATGCCGACGAACTGCCAGGCAGCGCCACGCGCCTTCTCCGCCACGAGCGCCTGCCTGCCGACGAACTGCTCCTTCTCGAGGTTGACCGCCCACGCGAGGTCGAGCTCGTAGGGCGAGGAGGTCTGGCTCTCTATGAGAGCCTTCCGGGCAGGAACATAGTCCACGTCGATCAGCATGAGCCCGGCTTCGATGCGCGCCACGTCGAGCGCCAGCATCCCGGCCGCCTGCAGGCCGTAGTCGCGCCCGACCTCCATGAGCGCGTCCCAGAGCGCGAGCGCATGGGCGTTGTCGACCCACAGCTCGAAGCCGAGGTCGCCGGTATAGCCGGTTCGCGAAACCTCCACCGGAACGCCGCGAAGCTGCGCCCGGGCGAGGCGGAAATACTTGAGCGGTGGGACATCGCCCAGGGCCATCAGCACCGCCAGAGACTGCGGGCCTTGGAGCGAAAGCGCGGCCGTCGACTCTGAAATATCTTGAATTCTTACATCCAAACCGATGCTGTTCGCTTCGAGCCAGCGCAAGCTCGGCTCGGCCGAGGTCATCCGGAAAGTGGCCTCGTCGAGGCGCGCCACCGTGCCGTCGTCGAGCACCTTGCCGGCCGCGTCGCACCACGGCGTGTAGAGCACCTGCCCCACCTGGGAGCGCGCCACGTCGCGCGTCACCACGCGATCGAGCAGGCGCGCTGCGTCGCGGCCGCGGACGCGGTACTTGTAGAGAGGCGAGACGTCGAACAGCGCGGCCGCGGCGCGAATGCAGTGGTACTCGCGCTCGTGCGACAGCTCGTACGAGCTCGCCACAATGTAGCCGGCCCAGCGCCGCCATGCATGGCTCTCACAAAGCGCCAAAGTGCGCTCGTGGAACGGCGTGGTCTTCAGCATGGCTACAGCCGCATGCCGGTTTCGGCGTCGAAGTAGTGCACGTTGGCCGCGTCGTAGCGCAGCGGCAGCTTGCCGGCCGAAATCACCCGGGATGAATGAACCCGAGCGGCGATGCGCGCGCCTTCGGGCTTACTGCTGATATGGCCGTACACCAGCGTGTCGGCGCCCAGCGGCTCGACCAGATCGACCTCGAGCACGAGCTTCGCCTCGGACTCGGAGCAGGGCTCGAGGTGCTCGGGCCGAACGCCGAAGAAGCGCCTGCGTCCGTCGCGCTCCTCGGGGATCAGGTTCATCGGCGGCGAGCCGATGAAGCCGGCGACGAAGGTGGTCGCCGGCCTGGCGTAGACCTCGAGCGGCGCCCCGATCTGCTCGGCCCGCCCCGCATTCATGACGATCATGCGGCGCGCGAGCGTCATCGCCTCCACCTGGTCGTGGGTGACATAGAGGCTCGTGGTGCCGAGGCGCCGGTGCAGCGACTGCAGCTCCGCGCGCATCTGCACCCGAAGCTTTGCGTCGAGGTTGGAGAGCGGCTCGTCGAACAGGAACACGGCAGGCTCGCGCACGATCGCTCGGCCCATTGCCACGCGCTGGCGCTGGCCGCCCGAGAGCTCCCGCGGCTTGCGCGCGAGGAAGTTGCCGAGCTCGAGGATGGCGGCGGCCTTCTGCACCCGCTGCTCGATTTCGGGCCTGGAAAAGCGCCTGATCCGCAGGCCGTAGGACATGTTCTCGTACACGCTCATGTGCGGATAGAGCGCGTAATTCTGGAACACCATGGCGATGTCGCGGTCCTTGGGCTCCAGCTCGTTCACCACGCGGCTGCCGATGCGGATCTCGCCCTCGGTAATCGGCTCCAGGCCCGCCACCATGCGCAGCAGCGTCGACTTGCCGCAGCCGGAGGGTCCCACGATCACCACGAATTCGCCGTCGGCCACCTCGGTTGAGACGCCGTGGATGACCTCGAGTTCGCCGTAGCGCTTGCGCACGTCGCGAAAGGATACTGCCGCCATTATTTTTCCGTCTCCACCAGGCCTTTGACGAACCACCTTTGCATGAGCAGGACGACGGCCGCGGGCGGCAGCAGGGCAAGTATGGCCGTCGCCATCACGAGATTCCACTCGGTGAGCGCGTCGCCGGCGACGATCATGCGCTTGATGCCGATCACCGCCGTATACATGGACTCATCGGTGGTGATTAGCAGCGGCCACAGGTACTGGTTCCAGCCATAGATGAACTGGATCACGAAGAGCGCGGCGATGCTGGTCTTGGAGAGCGGCAGCACCACGTCCCAGAAGAAGCGCATCGGGCCGGCGCCGTCGATGCGCGCCGCCTCGGCGAGCTCCTCCGGCACGGTGAGAAAGAACTGCCGGAACAGGAACGTCGCGGTGGCCGAAGCGATGAGCGGCAACGTGAGCCCGACATAAGAGTTGATCATGCCGAGGTCGGATACCACTTTGAACGTCGGAATGATGCGCACCTCGACCGGCAGCATCAGCGTAACGAAGATCATCCAGAAGAAGAAACTGCGCAGCGGGAAGCGAAAGAACACGATGGCGAACGAAGCGACGATCGAGATCGCGATCTTGCCCAGCGAAATGGCGAGCGCCATGACCAGGCTGTTGAACATCATCGACCCAACAGGGGCGGCTATGCCCTTCGTAGTGCCGGCCGCGAGCACCTGCGAGTAGTTCTCCCACAGCCGATCCCCGGGCAAGAGCGGCATCGGAACGCTGAGGATGTCCTCGAGGCTGCGCGTCGACGCGACGAACGTGACGTAGAGCGGAAAGGCCACCACGAGGATGCCGGCGATCAGGACCGCATGCGAGAAAGCCGTCAGTCCGGGCCTGCTTTCTACCATGGCCTGACCATGCTAGTACTGCACCTTGCGCTCGACGTACCGGAACTGAACGACTGTAAGAGCGATGACGATCAGCATCAGGATGACCGACTGGGCGGACGAGCCGCCGAGGTCCGCGGCCTTCACGCCGTCGTAGTACACCTTGTAGACGAGGATTTGCGTCGCGCCGGCCGGGCCGCCCTGTGTGGTCGCGTCGATGACCCCGAAGGTGTCGAAGAACGCGTAGACGATGTTCACCACCAGGAGAAAGAAGGTGGTGGGCGAGAGCAGCGGAAACACGATCGTCCAGAAGCGCCGCCCGGGGCCGGCGCCGTCGATCGCGGCCGCCTCGACGAGCGAGCGCGGGATCGACTGCAGCCCGGCCAGGAAGAAGAGGAAGTTGTAGCTGATCTGCTTCCAGGCCGCCGCGATCACGACCAGCAGCATCGCCTGATCGCCCTGCAGCAGCCAGTCCCAGTGGATGCCAAGGCTGCGCAGCGCGAAGGTGACGATCCCGATCGACGGCGCGAACAGGAACAGCCACAGCACCCCGGCTACGGCCGGCGCCACCGCATAGGGCCAGATCAGGAGCGTCCGGTAGGCGAGCGCGCCCCTGACCACCCGGTCCGCCATGGCGGCGAGCAGGAGAGAGATCGCGATGCCGCTTCCGGCGACGAGCACGCTGAAAAGAGCGGTGATCCTGAACGAGTAGAGGTAGTTGCCATCGCTCAGCAGCGCGGCGAAATTGGCGAAGCCCACGAACTGCGTGCGCTCGCCGAACGCGTCCTGCAACTGGAAGGAATACCATCCCGCCTGCACTGCAGGCCAGAAGAAGAACACGATCGTGATCGCGATCTGCGGCGCGACCAGCGCGTAGGGCAGCCAGGCGGAGCGAAAGACGACCCGCTTTTCCACTTAGGAATTACTTGTTGGCTGCCTCGAATCTGCGCAGGATATCGTTGCCGCGGCGCACGGCGTCGTTCATCGCGGCTTTCGCGTCCTTGTTGCCGGCGAACACCGCTTCCATCTCCTCCTCGATCACCTCGCGGCCCTGCACATAGTTGCCGAAGCGCAGCCCGCGTGAGTTCTCGGTCGGCGCCTTGTTGGTGAGCTGCTTCACCGCGAGCTCGTGGCCGGGGTTCTTCTCGTAGAAGCCCGACTTCTTCGTCATCTCGTAGGCCGCCATCGTGATCGGCACGTACCCGGTGCTGGTGTGCCAATACATCTGGATTTCGGGCTGCGACAGGAAGCTGAAGAACTTCGCCACGCCCTTGTAATCGGCGGCGGGCTTCTTCGCCATGACCCACAGCGAAGCGCCGCCGATGACCGAGTTCTGCGGCGCGCCTTTCACGTCGTCGTAGTAAGGAATGAAGTTCACCGACCAGGCGAATTTCGCCGTGCGCCCGAACGTGCCCTGCGCTCCGGTGCTCGAGGTGAGCATGGCGCATTCGCCGCTCGCGAAGCGCGCCTCCGCTTCGTTGCGCCGCCCGCTGTAGGTGAAGAGGCCCCGCTTCGCCAGGTCGCCCAGCATGGCGACGTGGCGCACGTGCAGCGGCGAGTTGACGCGGAACTCGGTGTCGAAGCCGCCCATGCCGTTCTGCTTGGTGCCGATCGGGACGTTGTGCCAGGCGCTGAAGTTCTCGATGTGCGTCCATGCCGGCCAGCCGGTCGTGTAGACGCATTCCTGGCCCGAGGCCTTCAGCTTCTCAGCCGCGGCGACGAACTCCTTCCAGGTCTTTGGCGCCTTGTCGGCGTCGAGGCCCGCCTTCTTGAAGGAATCCTTGTTGACGTAGAAGACGACGGTCGAGCTGTTGAAGGGGTAGGACAGCATGTTGCCCTTGCTGTCGGAGTAGTAGCCGGTCACCGTGGGCAGGTAAGCCTTGGGATCGAACGGCTCTTTTGCGTCGGCCATCACCTTGGCGACCGGCACGATGGCCCCCTTGGCGGCCATCATCGTGGCGGTGCCGACCTCGAACACCTGCAGGATGTGCGGCGGATTGCCCGCGCGGAACGCGGCGATCGCGGCGGTCATGGACTCGGGGTAGCTGCCCTTGAACACCGGCACGACCTTGTATTCCTTCTGACTGGCGTTGAACCTCGCCGCCAGCTCGTTCACTCCGGTGTTGTTGGCGCCGGTCATCGAGTGCCACCACTGGATCTCGATCTGCGCATGCGCCGGCGCAAGCAATACCGATAGGGCCAGCATGGCCCCGATTTGTTTCAGATTCACTGGATCCCTCCTCAGGGTATCCGCTAGGTTATTCCACAGTGACCGACTTCGCCAAGTTGCGCGGCTTGTCGACGTCGGTGCCGCGCACCAAGGCGGTGTGGTACGCAAGGAGCTGCAGTGGGACCACGTGGAGGATCGGCGAGAGCGGCCCGTAGTGCTCCGGCATGCGGATCACGTTGACGCCGGGCGATGACGCGATGTGGGTGTCGGCGTCGGCGAAGACGTAGAGCTCGCCGCCGCGCGCCCGCACTTCCTGCATGTTGGACTTCAGCTTCTCCAGCAGCGCGTCGTTGGGCGCGACCGTCACCACCGGCATTTCGCCGGTCACCAGCGCGAGCGGCCCGTGCTTGAGCTCGCCTGCGGGATAGGCTTCAGCATGGATGTACGAGATCTCCTTCAGCTTGAGGGCGCCTTCGAGCGCGATCGGGTAGTGCACGCCCCGGCCAAGGAAGAGCGCGTGCTCGCGCTTGGCGAAGCGCTCGGCCCACGCAATGACCTGCGGCTCGAGCGCCAGCACCGCGCTGAGCGCGGTCGGCAGGTGGCGCAGCGCCTTCATGTGCCGTTCCTCTTCCTCGGGGTTGAGCCGCGCGCGCAGCTTCGCGAGCGTAAGCGTCAGGAGGAAAAGACCGGTGAGCTGCGTGGTGAAGGCCTTGGTGGAAGCCACCCCGATCTCGGCCCCGGCATGGGTGAGGAACTGCAGCGCGGTCATGCGCATCATGGCGCTGGTGGCCACGTTGCAGACGGCGAGCGTATTCGCCTGGCCGAGCGACTGCGCGTGCTTGAGGGCCGACAGGGTATCGGCGGTCTCGCCCGACTGGGAGATGGTGACGACCAGACGCTTCGGGTCGGGCACGCTCGCGCGGTAGCGGTACTCGCTCGCGATCTCGACGTTGCAGGGAATGCCGGCGATCGCCTCGAGCCAATAGCGCGCGACCAGGCCGGAATGCCAGCTCGTCCCGCACGCCAGGATCAGCACAGAGGTCACGTCCTGCAGCAGCGGGGCCACTGCCTTGGCTCCGAAAAGCTCGGGCGTGATCGACGCCACGCCCTCCAGGGTGTCGGACACCGCGCGCGGCTGCTCGAAGATCTCCTTCTGCATGAAATGCCGGTAAGGGCCGAGGTCGGCCTCGGCGCCGCTCGTCTTGACCGTGCGCACTTCGCGCTCGACCGGCCGTCCCTCGCGGTCCAGCACCTGCCAACTTTCCTGGGAAATCGACACCACGTCGCCCTCGTCCAGGTAGGCGATCTGGTCGGTGGCGCCGGCGAGCGCGAGCGCGTCGGAGGCGAGGAAGAATTCCTCCCTGCCCTGGCCGACCACGAGCGGGCTCCCGGCGCGCGCGCCCACCACCGTGTGCGGCTCGCTCTTCGAAACCACCGCGATCGCGTACGCGCCTTTCAACTCCTTGACCGCGGCGCGCACCGCCTCGAGCAGGCTGCCTCGGTAAAGGCTGTGGACGAGGTGCGCGATCACCTCGGTGTCGGTCTGGCTCTCGAACTTGTAGCCCTGCTTTTGCAGCGCCGCGCGCAGCTCCTCGTGGTTCTCGATGATGCCGTTGTGGACCACCGCGATCTCGCCGCGCGAGACGATGGGATGGGCGTTTTCGGTCGCGGGCGCGCCGTGCGTGGCCCAGCGCGTATGCGCGATCCCGGTCACCGCGGCCTGGTTCTTCACCCGCGACGCGAGGTCGCTGACACGAGACACGGTGCGCACGAGACCGATCGAGCCGTCGCGCAGCATGGCGACGCCGCAAGAGTCGTAGCCGCGGTATTCGAGCCGCCGCAGCCCCTCGACCAGGATGGGCACGATGTCCCGGCGCGCGGCCGCGCCGACGATTCCGCACATATTCCTATCCCTTCTTCTTTTTCGGCGGCTTCCAGGCCGGAAGCGAAACCTGGCGCGCCCGCGAAAGCGTGAGCTGACCCGCTGGCGTGTCCTTGTTGATCGTGGATCCGGCACCGATGTAGGAGCCGCGCGCGACACGCACCGGCGCAACCAGCGTGGTGTCGGAGCCGATGAAGCATTCGTCTTCGATAATGGTGCGGTGCTTCGCCGCTCCGTCGTAGTTGCAGGTAATCGTTCCGGCACCCACGTTGACGGCGCTACCCACCTCCGAGTCGCCGATGTAGCTCAGGTGATTCGCCTTGGACC
>DASYPG010000432.1:0-3278 GCA_036006885.1 Burkholderiales bacterium
TTGAAGAGCGTCACCGTCTGCCACGCGGGCGGCAGGACGCTGATCGAGTAGAACGTGCCGCCGAGGAAGGCGAGCGGCGTGATGATGAGGAGCGGGACGAACTGCAGCTGCTCGAAGCCGTCGGCCCACAGGCCGATGATGAAGCCGAACAGGCTGAAGGTGACCGCGGTGAGGACGAGAAAGCCGAGCATCCAGAGCGGATGCTCGATGCGCATCGGCACGAAAAACCAGGCCGTGGCGAGGATGGTAAGGCCGAGGATCACCGACTTGGTGGCCGCCGCGCCGACGAAGCCGAGCGCGATCTCGAACGAGGACACCGGCGCGGAGAGATACTCGTAGATCGTGCCGGTGAAGCGCGGGAAGTAGATGCCGAACGAGGCGTTCGAGATGCTCTGGGTGAGCAGCGTCAGCATCACCAGCCCGGGCACGATGAACGCGCCGTAGCTCACGCCCTCGATCTGGGCGATGCGGGTACCGATCGCGGCGCCGAACACCACGAAGTAGAGCGCGGTCGAGATCACCGGCGCGGCGATGCTCTGCATGAGCGTGCGCCGGGTGCGATGCATCTCGAAGGCGTAGATCGCCCACACGCCGCGCGGGTTCAGCGGTCTCTCCTCACCAGATCCACGAAGATGTCCTCGAGCGAGCTCTGGGTGGTGCTGAGGTCCTTGAGCTCGATTCCCGCGGCGTTCAGGTCCCTGAGGAGCTCGGGGATGCCGCTGTGCTCGGCCTGCGTATCGTATGTATAGACGAGCTCCTTCCCCCCATCCGCCACGGCAAGGCGCTGCTGCGCGAGCGCCGGCGGCACCGCGTCCAGCTTACGGCGCAATTGAAGAGTCAACTGCTTCTTGCCGAGCTTGCGCATGAGCTCGGCCTTGTCCTCCACCAGGATGATCTCGCCCTTGTTGATGATGCCGATGCGGTCGGCCATGAGCTCGGCTTCCTCGATGTAGTGCGTGGTGAGGATGATGGTCACGCCCGCCTCGCGCAGCGCGCGCACCGCCTGCCACATTCCCTGCCGCAGCTCGACGTCGACCCCTGCGGTCGGCTCGTCGAGGAACAGGATCTGCGGCTCGTGGGCGAGCGCCTTCGCGATCAGCAGGCGCCGCTTCATGCCGCCCGAAAGCATCATCAGGCGGTTGTCGCGCTTGTCCCAGAGCGCGAGCTCGCGCAGCACGCGCTCGATGACCGCCGGATCGCCCGGCTTGCCGAACAGGCCGCGGCTGAAGCTCACCGCCGCGCGCACCGTCTCGAAGGGATTGCCGGGCAGCTCCTGCGGCACCAGCCCGATCAGCGCGCGCGCCGCGCGGTAGTCGGCGACGATGTCGTGCCCTGCCACGGTGACGCGCCCCATCGTAGGCGTGACGATTCCGCACACGATGTTGATCAGGGTGGTCTTGCCCGCGCCGTTCGGGCCGAGCAGGGCGAAGATCTCGCCGCGGTGGATGTCGAGGTTGACGTGCTTGAGCGCCTCGAAGCCCGAGGCGTAGGTCTTGGACAGGTCCGCGACTGAGAGGATGACCGGCATCGGCTCTCGCCGCATCCTACGCGGACGCGGCGGCGACTATTGCAGACGTAACCTGTCCAGCGCCGCGTGCAGCTCGGCAACTTCGGATTCGAGCCGCGCGACTCTTGCTTCCAGGCTTTTTGAATCCCCTGGAACAGGTGCGACATCGCTTTCGATGGGGTTTGCGGGTGCCCCGCTGAGGAGATGCGCCCAGCGGTTCTCGCGCGCGCCCGGAAGGCGCGCGAGTTGGACCACCAGCGCCCCTGCCGGCCGCGCCGAGAGCTCCTGGAGGAACGCCTCCAGGGCCGAGATATCGGCGAAGCGGTGCAGGCGCTCGCAGTTGATGCGCAGCTCGCCCGGCGTCTGCGGCCCGCGCAGCATAAGCACGGTCAGGATCGCGACCGACTGCGACGGGACCTTGAGCACCGCGTCGATGTTCTGGGAATAGCGGGCGACGCGGCTTCCGCTCGACTCGATCACCAGGTTGCGCTGCTTCAGGCTGTCCAGGCCTGCCTGCACCTCGGTCTCGCTCGCCTCCATCACCGGCGAGCGGCTGGTCTTCTGATTGCAGCCGGAGACCAGCGCGTTGAGCGTCAGCGGGTAGGTGTCGGGGACGGTATGTTGCTTCTCCGCCAGCGTGCCGAGCACGCGCGTTTCGAGCAAGGTCAGATCGTTCATCGACCCGCAATTATCTTTCAAAGACGATCGAACCGGACTACAGCTGGGCGAGACAGGCCTTGTGACGTTCGCTGACGCGCATCGCGTAGCCGTAGCTCGTCAGGCGGCGCGGCGTCTTGAAGCTCTCGACCACGATCATCGGCACCACCGCGCGCGGAGCGCGCCGCCCCAGCACGCCGTCGACCATGGTGAACACCGAGAGGTAGAGCCGGCTGCGCTCGAACTCGGCGCTCTGTCCGAGCTCGAGGTCGCTGCGCACCTCGGCGTTGGTCATCTCGAAATGCCCGGCCAGCGCGCGCACCGCGGTCTCGGTGCGGCTGACCTCGCGGAGCGGCTTGCCCTGCTCGAAACGCACCAGGTCGCCGTCGAGCTCGAGCGCGATGCCGGTCAGCTCGCTCACCGCCTTCTGGAACGCGGCGTTGCGGCTGGCGTAGCGCCCGGCGTTGTAGTCCGCGAAGCGATAGCGCAGGTCGTCGTAGGGCGCGGCATAGTCGAAGAGGTGTGCGACGCCGAAGTAGAGGCCGCCGCGGCGCGTGAACACCTCGTCGCGGATCGATCCCGGCACGGCGAACGGATAGCGGGTGGAAGCGGCGTGCAGCTGGGCAAAGCCGATGCTCACCTGCATCGGGCCGCCGCTGCGAACCGGGTTGTGCTCGGAAAAGAGCGACTTGCCGAGCGGCACGCGGCTGGCGAAATCCTCGAAAAGATCCGAAATCTGGCGCTCGGTGGTGGCGCTCTCCAGGCGCTGCTCGTAAGTGCGTCCGTCCGAGGACACGAGCTTCATCGCCGAATCGGCGACCACCTTGGGAATGCCTGCGCGCTCGCGCCGCTTGTCGAGCTCGCGCCGCGCCAGCGTCGGCAGTCCGGGAATCGACGGATCGACGCGGAAGCTCGATTCCTGCTCGATCACCGCGATGACCGCGCAGACGTTCTCGGCGGTCGGCTCGACGCGCAGCGCGCTCATCGCCGCGTACATGTCCTCCGCCCAGCCGCGCCGGTCGGCGAGGCGCGCCGGCAGCAGCTCCTCCACCAGCCCCGGCCCGCGCACGACCGCACCGCCCTCGGTGCGTTGCTGCTGCGCGCCGGACGGCCG
>DASYPG010000433.1:0-2568 GCA_036006885.1 Burkholderiales bacterium
CCGTCGAAGCTCTTGCCGACCTTCTGCGCCACCTCGCCGAGCGTGGCGCGGCCGTCGATGGCCGACAGCACCGCGCGGTCGGCACGCTTGAGAAGGCTCGTCTTGCCGGAAGCTTCCTGGACTCCCTTGCCCGACTTGGAATAGATCGCGCTCGGCTTCATTCGAGTTTTAGTTATTCGCCGGGTCCTATTCTATAGCGCCGAAGCCGCCGCCACCCGGGGTCTCTATCACGAATATGTCGCCGGCGGCCATTTCGGTCTGATCGAAAGGCCCGAGCTCGGTGCGACTTCCGTCACGGCGCAGAACGTAATTTTTTCCTGCTGCGCCGGGCTCGCCGCCCGCCATGCCGTGCGGGCGCACCAGGCGATGGCCCGAGAGGATCGCCGCGGTCATCGGCTCGAGGAAGCGCACGCGCCGCACCGCGCCGTGCCCGCCGCGCCTGCGTCCGCGCCCGCCCGATCCGGCGCGGATCTCGAAGCTCTCGAGCCGCACCGGGAAGCGCCACTCGAGCACCTCGGGATCGGTGAGGCGCGAATTTGTCATGTGCGTCTGCACCACGTCGGCGCCGTCGAAGTCGGGCCCGGCGCCCGAGCCGCCCGCGACGGTCTCGTAGTACTGGTAGCGCTCGTTGCCGAACGTGAAATTGTTCATGGTGCCCTGCGAGGCCGCGAGCACGCCGAGCGCGCCATAGAGCGCGTCGGTGATGCACTGCGAGGTCTCGACGTTCCCCGCCACCACCGCCGCCGGGTAGCGCGGCCGCAGCATGCAGCCCTCTGGGATCGACACGCTGAGCGGCTTGAGGCAGCCGGCGTTGAGCGGAATGTCGTCGTCGACCAGCGTGCGGAACACGTACAGCACCGCGGCCATGCACACCGCTGATGGCGCGTTGAAATTATTGGGCAGCTGCGCCGAGGTGCCCTTGAAATCAATGCTGGCACTGCGGCGATCCGCGCCTATCCGAATTTTCACCTTGATGTTCGCGCCGTTGTCGAGCGGGTAGTCGAACTCGCCGTCCTTCAGCACTCCAATCACCCGGCGCACCGATTCCTCGGCGTTGTCCTGCACGTGCCGCATGTAGGCGCGCACCACGTCGAGGCCGAAGTGCGCCACCATCCGCGCGAGCTCCTGCACGCCCTTCTCGTTGGCGGCGATCTGCGCCTGCAGGTCGGCGATGTTCTGGCGCACGTTGCGCACCGGGTAGGCGCCGGAGCCTAGCAGCGCCGCCGCTTCCTTCTCGCGCAGGCGCCCTTCCTCGACCAGCAGGAAGTTGTCGATCAGCACGCCTTCCTCCTCGACCACCTTCGAGCCCGGCGGCATCGACCCGGGCGTGATGCCGCCGATGTCGGCGTGGTGGCCGCGGGAGCCCACGTAAAAGAGCACTTCCTTTCCTTTGGAATCGAACACCGGCGTGATCACGGTCACGTCCGGAAGATGCGTGCCGCCGTTGTACGGTGCGTTGAGCACGTACACGTTGCCCGACTTCATGGTTGCCGCGTTCAAACGGATCACGGTCTTGATCGATTCGCCCATCGAGCCCAGGTGGACCGGCATGTGCGGCGCGTTGGCGATCAGGTTGCCGTCGCCGTCGAACAGCGCGCAGGAGAAATCCAGCCGCTCCTTGATGTTTACGGAGTACGCCGTATTCTGCAGCCGCAGGCCCATCTGCTCGGCGATGGACATGTAAAGGTTATTGAAAATCTCGAGCATCACCGGATCGACCTGAGTGCCGATCGCCGTGGCGTTTTTCCTCTGGACAACTCTTTCAAGGACGAGGTGATCGAGCGCCGTCACGCTCGCGCGCCACTCGGGCTCGACCACCGTGGTCGCGTTCGCCTCCGCGATGATCGCAGGGCCGTCGATGCGCTGGCCCGGCGCGAGGTCCTGCCGCCGGTAGAGCGGCGCCGCGCGCCAGGCGCCGCCGGTAAAAATGCGCACCGTCTCCGCCGGCGTGCCCTCCGGCTTCGCCGGCACCGGTGGCTCGGCGATCGCCTGGCCCGCGGCGAGCGCCTCGACCGAGACCGCCTCGGCGACGAGCGCCTTTCCGGGCATCAGGAAGGAGAACTGCTTGCGGTACGCGGCCTCGAACTGCGCCTGCATGTCGGCGAGCGGCGCCAGCGTCACGACGAGCGCCGTGTCGGTGCCCTCGTACTTGAGGTGCGCGCGCCGCAGCACCTTCACCGCGGCGGCCGGCACGCCCTGCGCGAGGAGATCGGCGCTCGCCTCGGCGGCGAGCCGGTCGGCGAGCTCCTCGAGCGCCCGCGGGTTGTCGAGCTTCGCCTCGAGCGCCTGGCTGCGCATCGCCACCTGGTCCGCGAGTCCCATGCCGTAGGCCGAGAGCACCCCGGCTAGCGGATGGATGAAGACGCGCGTCATCGCGAGCGCGTCGGCCACGAGGCAGGCGTGCTGACCGGCGGCGCCGCCGAAGCAGCACAGCGTGTACTGCGTGACGTCGTGGCCGCGCTGTACCGAGATGTGCTTGATCGCGTTCGCCATGTTGCCCACCGCGATCTGCACGAAGCCCTCGGCGACCTGCTCGGGCGAGCGGCCGTCCGCGATCTTTGCGGTGAG
>DASYPG010000434.1:0-3547 GCA_036006885.1 Burkholderiales bacterium
CTCGCTCGAGGAGCTCGCCGACTGGGACGCGACCACCGAGGAGGGCCTTTCGATCCTGCTGCGGCTGCTCTCGCCGATCGCTCCGCACATCACTCACCATCTGTGGCGCGAGCTCGAACTTGGGAAGCAATTTCCAGGGGCAGGCGATGACATCCTGCTCGCGCCCTGGCCCGACCCCGACCCGGCGGCGCTCGAGCAGGACGAGGTCGAGCTGGTGGTGCAGGTGAACGGCGTCAAGCGGGGCACCGTGCGCGTGCCCAAGTCTGCGGACCAGCGGGCGATTGAAGCCATCGTCAAGGCGCTCGATTTCGTGAAGAAGCACATCGGCGACAAGGTCATCAAGCGAGTCGTGATCGTCCCCGGACGGCTGGTCAACGTCGTCGTTTGAAAACCATCCTTCTCATAGTGTTGGCTTTCGCCCTCGCGGGCTGCGGGTTCCATCTGCGCGGCACCGCCGACATGCCGTTCGATACCGTCTACGTGCCCGGCGCGACTAGCGGAATCGCGCTCGGCCTGGCGCGGAACCTCCGCGCCGGGAGCAGCGTCAAGGTGGTGGACGACGCGAAGCAAGCCGAAGCGATCCTCGAATTCTCAGGGGAGACACGCGCGAAGGAGATCCTTTCGCTCACCGGCGCCGGGCGGGTGCGAGAGTTCCGGCTGCGCTACCGCGTCGGCTTTCGCGTGCACGACGGCAAGGGCAACGACTACGTGCCGCAGAACACGCTCGAGCTCACGCGCGAAGTGACCTACAACGACGCCGACGTGCTGGCGAAGGAGTCGGAGGAGGAGCTCCTGTTCCGCGACATGCAGGGCGACATGGTGCAGCAGATCATGCGGCGGCTCTCCGCGGCGCACAAGCCCAAGGCCTGAGCGTGCAGCTGCGCTCCGAACAGCTTGAGTCGCACCTCGCGCGCAGCCTCGGCCCGATTTACGTCATCCACGGCGACGAGCCGCTGATCGCGCTCGAGGCCGCGGACGCGGTGCGCGCCGCGGCGCGCGCTCGCGGCTTCACCGACCGCGAGGTGTTCGATCCGGGCCGGAGCTTCGACTGGAGCGAGCTGCAGCACTCGCTCGCGAGCCTGTCGCTTTTCGGCGGAAAGAAGATCGTCGAGCTGCGCCTTCCCGGCGGCAAGCCCGGCGCGCAGGGCGGCGAGGCCATCGCGCAGTACTGCGGGCGTCCCAGCCCGGAAATCCTTTTCCTGGTCTCGCTGCCGCGCCTGGACCGCACGAGCCAGGGAAGCGCCTGGTTCGGCGCCCTGTCGAGCGCCGGCGCGGTGGTGGACGTATGGCCGGTCGAGCGCGCGCGCCTTCCCGCGTGGATCGCCGAGCGGCTCGGGCGCCAGCGTCAGCGCGCTCCGCGCGAGGCGCTCGAGTTCGTCGCCGACCGCGTCGAGGGAAACCTCCTCGCCGCGTACCAGGAGGTGCAGAAGCTCGCGCTGCTGGCGCCCGAAGGCGAGCTCGACGTCGACACGGTGCGCGAGGTGGTGGCGAATGTGGCACGCTACGACGCCTACGCGGCGGGCGAGGCGCTGCTCGGCGGCGACGCCGCGCGCTACCTGCGGATCATCGACGGCCTGAAAAGCGAGGGCGAGGCGCCGACGCTGGTCCTTTGGACCCTGAGCGAGGAGCTATTCGCGCTCGCGCGCATCCAGGCGGGCGCCGCCTCCAGCCGCCCGGTCGACGAGCTCCTGCGGGAGAACCGGGTCTGGGGTCCGCGCCAACGACCCATGAAGGCGGCCGCTTCCCGGGTGTCGCCGCAGGCGGTGCAGCGCGCCCTCGCCCACGCCGCCGGCATCGACCGCGCGATCAAGGGGGTCGGCCCCGGGCAGCCGTGGGACGAATTCCTGAAGCTCGCGCAGACCCTCGAGGGTTAACATTCGGCGATGGATCCGCGCGAACACGTTCGACAGCTTGGCCGGCAGGCGCGCGAAGCCTCGCGGGCCCTGGCGCGCGCGAGCGCCGCGGACAAGAATCGCGCGCTGCTGGCCATGGCTGCAGAGATCCGTTCGCGCCGGGACGCGATCTTCGAGGCGAACCGCGCCGACGTCGAGGGAGCGAAGGGCCGGCAGGACGCGGCCTTCGTCGACCGCCTGACCCTGACGCCGGAGCTCGTGGAGCACATGGCCGAGGGTGTCGAGCAGGTGGCGACGCTCGAGGACCTGGTGGGAACGGTCTCGGAGCACGTCAAGCGGCCGACCGGAATCGAGGTGGCCCGCATGCGGGTGCCGATCGGGGTGATCGCCATCATCTACGAGTCGCGTCCCAACGTGACCGCCGATGCCGCCGCGCTTTGCGTCAAGTCCGGTAACGCGTCCATCCTGCGCGGCGGCTCGGAGGCGCTGGGGTCGAACCGCGCCATCGCCGCCTGCGTGCGCGCCGGCCTCAGGAGCGCCGGCCTGCCCGAGGCCGCGGTCCAGCTCGTCGACACCGCCGACCGCGCCGCGGTCGGCGAGCTCATCACGCTGCGCGAATACGTCGACATCGTGGTGCCGCGCGGCGGCAAGGAGCTCATCGAGCGGCTCTCGCACGAGTCGCGGATTCCCATGATCAAGCACCTCGACGGCGTCTGCCATGTCTACGTCGACGACAGCGCCGATCCCGACATGGCGGTGAAGATCGTCGACAACGCCAAGACCCAGCGCTACGGTGTCTGCAACACGATGGAGACGCTGCTGGTCGCAGACGGCATCGCCTCCACCGTGCTTCCCCGGATCGGCCAAATCTTCAAGAGCAAAGGCGTCGAAATGCGCGCCGACGCCTCGACCAGGAAATTCATTCCCGACGCGAAGGCCGCGACGGAAAAGGATTACTACACCGAGTGGCTGGCGCCGATCGTCTCCATCCGTGTGGTGAAGGGGCTCGAAGAGGCGATCGAGCACATCGCGAAGTACGGCTCCCAGCACACCGATGCGATCGTGGCCAACGACCGCGCCCGCGCGGAGCGCTTCCTGCGGGAAGTCGACTCGAGCTCGGTGATGTGGAACGCGTCGACCCGCTTCGCCGACGGCTACGAGTACGGCCTCGGCGCCGAGATCGGCATCTCGACCGACAAGCTGCACGCCCGCGGCCCGGTCGGGCTCGAGGGCCTCAGCACGCAGAAGTTCATCGTGCTCGGCCACGGAGAGATCCGCAGTTAGTGGCTGCCATAGGCATCCTCGGCGGCACGTTCGATCCGGTCCACCACGCGCACCTCGCGATGGCGCATACGGCGCTCGAGCATCTCAAGCTCGACCGGGTCCTGTTCATCCCCACGGGACCCACGCACTACCGCAACCCCGCGATCGCCTCCGCCGCGGACCGCCTCGCGATGCTACGCCTCGCGCTTAATGACAATCCCAAATACGGCGTGGACGAGCGCGAGCTCGCGCCCGGGGCGACGGGCTACACGATCGATACGCTGAAGGCACTGCGCGGCGAATTCGGCGGCGTTGAGCTGTATCTCCTGATGGGCGCCGACCAGTACGCGAAGCTCGACAGCTGGCAGCGGCCCGACGAGGTGAGGCGCCTCGTGAGGATCGGCGTATTCGGCCGCCCCGGAGTGGCGCTG
>DASYPG010000435.1:0-2577 GCA_036006885.1 Burkholderiales bacterium
CAAGCGGCGCGTTGCGCAGCTTCAGCCAGTGCAGGCTCGACCCCTGCGGGTCGTAGTCCATGATGGTCGTGGCGACGTTCGCCGTGGCGAAATAGCTCGCGAGGTTGATCGAGACCGTGGTTTTGCCGGCGCCGCCCTTGCGGTTGATCACGAGTGTGGTATTCATGCCACTTCCCCTTCTTTTTTTTCTGGCCCTCGGCGCGGCCATCATGCGCCGGCACCCACGCAAAATCAAATCGCTACGGAGGGGTATGCTGTCGGGCTGTGGCGTCAAATCTCGTCAGAGCTTGCAAGGCCTGGGCCGCGCCGTGGCGGATTGCGCGGCCGACCAATGAGTTGGCGGCTATCCTCCCGCTGCGCCGCAATGAATAACTACGACAATCCGTACCGCGACGATCCCGAGCTCGTACCCCTGACCCGCACCGGGCGCTTCGTGGAATGCGCTTTTGCTGTAGTGCTCGCGTTCCTGGCGGTGTACCTTTCCAGGTAAACCAATTCAGGGCGGGGGTCGTTAACTAGTTACCTTCCCCGTCGTTGGATGCAAGCGCAAGGTATCGGCATGGCAAAAGCAGTTTATCAACGCTCGGTCGAGATGGCCGCCGAGATCCTAGGGAGCAACGATGCGGTCGCCAGCTACCTCGGCGTGAATCCCGCGGAGGTGCTCGCCTGGGTTGAGGGCAGGGCGGAACCGGCCATCAACCTCTTTCTGCGGCTCGTCGACCTCATCGAGCGGAGCACGGTCAGCGCCGCACGCACGGCGACGGTCGTGCGCTCCAAGCGCGACGAAAAAGGCTAGAACCCGGCCCCTACTCGGCGGCCTCTACTCGGGCTGGATGCCGGCTTCCTTCACGATCCGGCCCCACTTGTCGACCTCGGCCTGGATCACGCTGCCGAACTGCTCGGGCGTGCCTCCCTGGATCTCGATTCCTGCCTTGGTGAGGCGCGCGCGCACATCGTCCTGCTTGAGCGCCGCGTTGATGGCCCCGTTCAGCCTGTTCACCGTATCCTTCGGCGTGCGCGCCGGGGCGAGGATGCCGCCCCAGGTGCTGGCGTCGTAGCCCGGCAGCCCGGACTCCGCGATCGTCGGCAGGTCCGGGAACGAGCTCGAGCGCTTGAGCGTGGTCACGGCGATGCCGCGCAGCGCGCCCGATTTCACGTGCGGCGCGATCGCGGTGACGGTGTCGAAGATCATCGCGGTGCGGCCCGCGAGCAGATCCGGATGCGCCGCCGAGCTCCCCTTGTAGGGCACGTGCTGCATCTTGGTCTTCGTCATGCTCATGAAGAGCTCCGCCGCCATGTGGAGCGAGCTGCCGGGACCGCTCGAGGCGTACGCCGCCTTGTCCGGGTTGGCGCGGATCCAGGCGGCAAGCTCCTGAACGTTCTTCGCGCTCACCGACGGATGCACCGCGAGGAGGAGCGGCACGACGTGCGTGTACGTGACCGGCTCGAAGTCCTTCACCGGGTCGTACGGCAGGTTCTTGTAGAGCCACTTGTTGGTCGCGTGGCTCGAGGCGACGATCACCAGGGTGTAGCCGTCGGGCGGGCTCTTCGCGACGAAATCGGTGCCGAGGTTGTTGGCGGCGCCGGGCTTGTTCTCCACGATCACCGGCTGGCCGAGCGGCGCGGACATCTTTTCGGCGAGCGAGCGGGCGATGAGATCGATAGCGCCGCCGGTGGTCGCCGGAACCACGATCTTGATCGGCCGCGTCGGAAAAGTCTGCGCCACGGCAGTGCCGCAAACAACCCCCAGCCAAAGCGTAAGCCACCGGTGAAGCCTCATGCGCGTTCTCCCTAATCGGCGCGGATGTGGTTATCGCGGATCACCTTGCCCCAGCGCTCGAGGTCGCGGGTTACGACCTCGTTGAAGCGCGGATACGCGAGCCCGGTCGGCTGAAAGCCGAGCTCGCGCAGCCGTGCGGAAACTTCCGCAGAAAGGACCGCACGGCCGATATCGGCCGCAAGCTGTTCCAGCAGCGGCCTGGGCGTCGCGCCGGGGGCGAAGACGCCGTGCCAGGCTTCGATGCCCACGCCGGGGAACGCGCTGTCGAAGGGCGGCACTCCGGGCAGCGAGTCGATCGGTTTCGCTCCGGTGACGAGGAGCGGCCGCAGCGTGCCGGCGCGGATCTGCGCCAGCACGCCCACCGAGACCTCGAACATGAAGTCCACTTCGCCGGCGAGCACGGCCTGCACCGCCGCCGCGGCGCCCTTGTACGGGACATGGTTGATGCTCGCGCCGGAGGCTCCCTTCATCAGCTCGAAGAAAAGATGCTGCCCGGAACCGGTCCCGGCGCTCGCGTAGTTCAGCTTGCCGGGCTGCTTCTTCGCTCGCGCGATCAGCTCCTCGACCGAGCCGATGCCGGATTTCGCGTTCGCCACCAGCACGTAGTCGATGAGCGCGATCTGCGAGACGCCGACGAGGTCGCGCAGCGTGTCGTACGGCAGCTTCTGCAGGTGCGGCGTCGCCACGAGCGGCGTCGAGTTGACCGCGAGCGTGTAGCCGTCGGGCGCGCTCTTCGCGAGCAGGTCGGTGCCGATCGCGCCGCTCGCGCCGCCGCGGTTGTCGATCACCACCGGCTG